>CAJKFZ010000348.1 GCA_905199285.1 uncultured Ruminococcus sp. | reverse complement strand
ATAATACTGCCAATAAGCAAAAAACTGCGTTTATCGTAAGTTTTCAAAACATAAGCAAAACAATACATGCTTAATTCAAAATCGAATCATTTCATCATATCATTCATTCACATCGATTAATTTACGGCATGATATTCCGATACAGAATATTAAAATATACAATATAGAATAATCCGGTGCTACGATTGATAAAAAATTCACATTCATTTTATGTGGAACCAAAAAAACAAATTTAATATTTCATCCGCAGTTTGATTAAGAAATTGTTATTAATCATCAACATTCATTGAATTCAACCTGTATGATAAAGTTGTCAGACTATCTCCAAGATGAACATTTTCAACCGCCGCTTCTTTATGGGAAGCCCTCAAATCGTAATGAGTAAAGTTCCAGAAAGCCTTTATTCCACATTTTATAAGCCTTTCTGTCATCTGCTCTGCATCCGATGTAGGTATACACAAAATTGCTGCAACTGGGGAATTTTCGGCACAGAAGCTTTCTATCTCATCTGAACTTTTTATCGTTATATCTCCAATTTCTTTACCGATCAAAACCGGATTAATATCGAATGCTCCGATAAGTTCAAAGCCCTTGCTTCTGAAATCAAGATGTGTAGCAATTGCTTTTCCGAGGTTTCCTGCGCCAAGAAGGATCATCGGCGTCAGATTATCAAGTCCGAGTATTTTGCCGATCTCTTCACGCAGTGCGCTTACATTATAACCGTAGCCTTGCTGTCCGAATTCACCAAAGCAATTGAAATCCTGACGAATCTGTGAAGCAGTAAGCCCCATTTTTTCAGACAATTCCCTTGATGAAATGCGAACATAGCCCTCGCCTTTAAGCTCGCCGAGAAATCTGTAATATCTCGGCAGCCTTCTGATCACCGAATTTGATATCGAGTTTTTTGACATTATATGCCTTCTCTCTGTATCATTACATTAATTTATCGAGTCTCACTTTAATTTCGTCAAGGAACGATTTCGAATCAACCTTTTTCTTATTTTCAAGCTTTGAAATAAGGAAAAGATCACCGGTCATAACTCCTTCTTCAATTGTCTGAACAGTAGCCTTCTCCAGTTTATCAGCGAAATCGCAAAGTTCCTGATTTCCGTCAAGTTCGCCTCTTTTTCTGAGAGCGCCGCTCCATGCAAATATTGTTGCAACAGAGTTTGTTGATGTTTCCTCACCCTTGAGGTACTTGTAATAGTGACGCTGTACAGTGCCGTGAGCAGCTTCGTATTCATAAATTCCGTCAGGAGAAACAAGAACAGATGTCATCATAGCAAGACTTCCATAAGCCGTTGAAACCATATCAGACATAACATCGCCGTCATAGTTCTTGCAAGCCCAGATATAGCCTCCGTTTGAACGGATAACACGAGCAACAGCGTCATCAATAAGAGTATAGAAATACTCGATGCCGGCAGCTTCGTATTTTTCTTTATACTCGTTATCGTAAATTTCCTGGAAAATATCCTTGAATCTGTGGTCATACTTCTTGGAAATAGTATCCTTTGTTGCAAACCATACGTCCTGTTTCAAATCAAGACCGTAGTTAAGACAAGCTCTTGCAAAACCGGCAATACTTGCGTCCAGATTATGAAGTCCCTGAATAATGCCGTCGCACTTTGAAAAATCATGAATAAGCTCACGAGTTTCGTTTCCGTCCTTATCGGTTACAACAAGTTCAGCCTTGCTTCCCTGAGCAACTTTCATTTCTGTATTTTTATAAACATCGCCATAAGCGTGACGAGCGATAGTTATAGGCTTTGTCCATGTAGGAATATATGGTTCAATTCCCTTAACGATGATAGGAGTACGGAATACCGTTCCGTCAAGAGCTGCACGGATAGTTCCGTTAGGCGATTTCCACATCTGAGTAAGGTTATACTCAGGCATTCTTGCAGCGTTAGGAGTAATAGTTGCGCATTTTACAGCAACGCCGTATTTCTTTGTAGCCTCTGCGGAATCAATAGTAACCTGATCCTTTGTCTTTTCACGGTAATCGAGTCCGAGATCGTAGTATTCCGTGTTAAGCTCTACATATGGTTCAAGAAGAGTTTCCTTGATCCATTTCCAGAGAATTCTTGTCATTTCGTCGCCGTCCATTTCGACGAGCGGAGTTTTCATAATAATTTTTGCCATCGGTTTTTACCTCCTGAAAATATTTACTTTGAGATCACATATATGGGAAACACACAGAAAACAGTCAGAAACGCATCGAATAGAACAGCAATGATAATATTCCTGAGTATGGCGTATTTCAGCATCATTCTGTCATATTCATAATTTTTCCATGTTCCCAAGACCAGACTGCATAATATACCCAATATCACATAGCCTGAAAAACCGCATCTAAAAAGTCTTGCCAAGGCAAGTCCTAAAATTATACCTAAGATCTGAGGAAGAATCAGCGGGAAAATTCCGGTATTGCTCCCCTTTTTATATCCAAGCGGATGATACTGTTTC
>CAJKFZ010000347.1 GCA_905199285.1 uncultured Ruminococcus sp. | reverse complement strand
CATAAAATAATTGTTTCTTTAAGTTATTACAAAAAAGGCCGCTACAGAGTTATTTCTACTCTGTGGCAGCCAAAACAAATTATGAAATTCTTTTTCCTTTTGTTTTTTTACGTTTTTCAATTGGCTTTTCTTTACCGCCCATATCTTCAAAAATAACCTCTTCATCATCTCCGTCGGATGCTTCGGCAAGTTCGGGGTTTACCTCTCCGATACTTGTATAATATGGATTTATTACATATTTTTGAATTACAGGATAACTGTTGAAACAGGTCACGAAGCAAAGGAACGCTGCTGGAAAAAACGGCAAAAGGAGCATAAATACCGGAAAAGCGTAATTGAATATAAGAAGCATTCCTGCTATAACCGCTATCGTTACTAACAAAATGATGATATTGCTTTTCATTGCTACAAAAGCAAGAGCGAAAGAATTTTTTATAAGATTTTTCAGCGAAAGATTGGTTGCTGTAAGCATCAGAAAAATATAATAATTCATCATTAGGATAACAAGTGCAACGCTAAGCACAATAGTCATAGGAAGATACATGATTTTGGCATTATAAAGTTCGGCCATCCAAGGATAAACCTTTATAGACGCAATTACCGAAGCGATGACCAGACAGTCAAGAAAACCTACTAAAGCTGCTTTTTTAAAATTATTCTTGAATGAACGAAAAAAATCTCTTATTATAAAGGTATGCTTTCCGGTTATATAACATCGCATTATTTTTGTCATACCTGCCGTAGCAGGTCCTATGGTAACAGCGAACAGTAAAAGAAGCAATCCTGATAGAATAAGTATTAATTTGTAATCGCTAAAGACGCTTATAACTCCTAAAATCAGCATAAGCGGAATAAAGAACAAAAAGTATATAAGATTTACTTCCATAAGCTGCCAGAATTTTCTGAAAAAAATATCGAAAAACAGGCGTATTCCGGTTTTCTTCGGAGCGTGTTTTGATATTCCTGGACCAGCGCTTTCATAATCAAATAAAGCCAATTTTTTAATTCCTCCAATTTTAAAAATTTTATCCTGCAAACGCAAAATTGATTGCTGCATCCACGGCAGCGGCGATAATTACCATTACAGCAAGCACAATAAATTTCAGACAGTAAAGCTGTATACTCATACGTTTGCTGTCATTTCCGTTTTCTGAGATCCAGCAGGAAAGCGAAAAGACCGAAGCTCTTATAAGTTCTCTTACTGCAAGAACTGCAATAAACGTAAGAGCTGCTGCTTTCGGCAGAACAGTTATAAGAATCAACACAAAAGCCTTTCCACCGTAAAGAGTATACATCAAAGCGGCTGAAGCGCCTATTCCGAATCCTCTGTAAACAAGAAGCGCAATACCGAAAGGTTGTCCGAAAGCAAAAAATCCCAGCAAGAAAACTACAGCAGTGAATGCTATTGAAATAAAAATTCCGCTGCGCATATATTCAAACAAATTTATTCCTTTGAATACCGGGGCAAAATATTGGTGCAGCCAATAAGAAGGCTCGGGCATTTTTACCGTCTGATAAATAGAACCGATTATGATTCCTATAATTACAAGTATGCTCAGCAGTATTATAGACGTTTTTCTGCTGCGATTTCCAATATAACTTATGTGCTTCATTCTGCATCATCCTTTCTTTTTCAAGGATATGCAGAAGCTTGTACTAATAGAACCGTTTATTATTTTGAAAGTTCGTATGCTCTTTTAGTACAGCTTTCACAGCATTTTTTCACAACATCAGTAAGATTTCCTTCATAAAGACGATCAAGTCCGGCGAGAGTAGTTCCTCCCGGAGAAGACACCATTTTAATAAGTTCGTCGATAGAATATCCGGAATCGGTTATCATTTTTGCCGAGCCGATAAGACTTTGCGAAAACAATTCGGATGCGGCATCAGGCTCAATTCCAACTGTTGTTGCATAATCAATAAATCCTTTTGCAAAAAGATAGATAAATGCCGGACTGCTTCCGTTTATTGCGATTATCTCTTTCATTTTGTCTTTTGAGATAACAGCAGCTTTTCCGCATATTTTAAAAATGTTAAGTATGAACTCAAATTCCTCATCGGAAACATTTTCATTGCGTGAAAGTGCAGAAGCTCCTTCTCCAACAAGAAGCGGGGTATTGGGCATAACGAGTATAACTTTTGCATTCGGAAGAGTTTTCTTTGCAATAAATTCGTCTGTTATTCCGGCAGCGATCGAGATAAAAACATTCTCATCGGATGCGGCAGGAGCAGCCGCTTCAAGGACAGTTTCAATTATCTGCGGTTTAACGGCGAGAAAAACAAACTTGCATTTTTTTACAAGATCGGTTTCGCTTTCGCAGAACGCAACTCCTGATTCTGAGAGCATTTCAACCTTTGTTTTATCAGGATCATATGCATAAAGGGCAGTTTTTTCCGCAACAGAACTTCCTGCAATGCCTTTCATGATCGCAGTTCCCATATTGCCTGCACCTATAAAGCCTATGTTAATTTTATCCATATTCAGTTCTCCT
>CAJKFZ010000346.1 GCA_905199285.1 uncultured Ruminococcus sp. | reverse complement strand
CGCTCAATGTATGAACTATGCTGTTGTATGGAGTTTGTTAAGGAATTCGGAGAAGGCGTTACCAAAGAATATTATGAAAAAAGCGAATCAAAAATAAAAAGCTTTGAATGGACTAAGGGAGTCAAGAAGAAAAATGGGAAATATACAATAGGAAATAAATTTTCAGAAATACAGGAATTCAGCAAATTAAATCCATTATGGAAAAAACAATATGATTTCGCTTGCTGGATGTGCATCCATCGCCTCAAGGAACATTTAAAAGATTTTCGAATGGTGATGGTATGAATCATGTCCCTGTAGGACATTCAGATTATGGTATAGTGATGCCAGCAGAACACTCAGCAATAATGCTCAACATAGCTTCAGCTATATTTCTTACATTGTTTCAAAATGCGGATTCTTTGCAATATATAGGAATAATGAAAGAATGGATCAAAGTTATTCAAAAAATGTATTACACAACACATATTGAGGTTTTTAATGAGGCATTGCAGCTTCCTTATACCATTATAAAGATTGAAGACGAGGACTATGGTTGTGAAGGAATTCCTGATGGCAAAGAGCCACAATGTAATGTATTAGTAAAAAATGAATTTGATGATGAGAAATGGATAAAGCTTACTGATAGATATCTAACCGAGAACACTCTCAGTGAAGGCGGAATCATAATGCTGCCCTTTCAAATAAAACGAGATATGTATGAATAACATTTGAATGATATGTAGAATATAATTGATATCGCCCGATATACAGCTTGGTAAGCGGTCAATATTGCTCTTGTTCAGAGAAACTAGTTATTAAGTTATTATTTAGTGTCGAGTATAATTACAAAGAATTATATGTGCGCATTGCATAGTGTCATACCGCTTGACAGTTGAAATAACCTGTGCAATCAAACGAATTTTAAATGAATTTTCTGAAAAGACTTGACAAATCCCCTAAGGTGTCATATGATATTAACTGGAGAGGTGCATCATGCCTACAAAGATCAATGGATCTTTGTGGGCATTTTTGTTTTTTGAGCAAAAGAGTTCAGAAACTTGACAATTAAATCCTACGCAGAAGCGATACACAGCGGTTAAGTGTGTGAAGAAAGCTTGGAGGGGCTGAGCGCATCGAGTTGTGAAATACTTCTCTCTCGTCACACAAGGCGGAATGAAAGGAATGGTACTGTTGCGGGAAATTTAAAAATAAGAAGTGTTTTTTTATTTTCTGTCTTCTTAAAAATCCGTCTTACATAGCATACAACTCTGCAAATCGCGGAAACTACGCCGAAAATGCTGTAATATGATTGTATGTTTGTGTATTGCAGCTGTAATACGGAGCAAAGTTGTGGAAACGGCTATATTACGTTGCTTTCTGTGTTTGTAATACTGTAATACGGATTTTTAAGAGCAATAAAAACAGATTGGAGATGATACAATGTCAGAAGTAATGATAGCAAAAGAAGAAAAGGAAGTCATGATTGACGAATCAATTTATAATGCGCCGTATGTTGTTAAGGACGGCTCTTTGTGCGAAATGGTCACGGTCACGAACCAGACCATTCCTGCTAAATTAGCAGATTTCGTTCCGACACTGATTGCAGAGGGCACTCATGATGACGGAATTGAACAGCAGAAATTTTTTAGGATAGGAGGCGTTTACAAGTCAGGAGCAGTCCTTCCAGAAGTTCTTGTCTCTGCCGATGAAATGCAGTCAATGAAGTGGACGCTGACAAAGTGGGGAACGTTAGGTGCAGCCGAGTCTCGGCATAATGTTCTCGGAAAAATTTGTCATTCCATACTCAACACAAAAGTGAAGGTCAGATATGAAACTGTGTATCTGCAGACAAGCTGGAAGAAGATCAGTAACAAATATGTGTTCCTGATGCCAAATACTGATAGAATTTATACAGTCGAGCTTCAGGGTAAGCTGAAAAACTATTCATTCAAAGGAAAGTGTTCGCAGTCAGATTTGATTTATCTCTCTGCTATGCTGGAAAGCAGTTTTGCACCGCAGAGAGTAATGTTACCGATGATAGCAATAACTTTCCTGAGTTCGCTGAATCACTTTTTAAAAGGTGCAGGGTACGAGCCTAAATTTGTAACTGCGATTGTCGGAACAACAGGCAGCCGCAAGTCAACGCTTGCTGCTTTGTTCCTTTCGTTCTTTGGTAAGTTTGGTGCGTCCGATCTGCCTATGTCATATTGTTGTTATCTTGTTTATATTTAATTATAGTTTCAAAAAAATAATCTATACAACAAGTACCTCTATTACTAATTGCAATTCTTTGTGCCATTGTAATTAAGGATTCAAGTGAATGTATAAAATTTGTTGCGTACTTTTTACCACTATCTGATTGAAAGAAAAGCCTATTATCAATGTTATAGCTCCATCCTCTGTTTATTATTTGCAAGGAAATAATTCTATATGTTCTGTTTGTAAACAACATTATTATATTGCTTATTGTTCCTAAAAAACATTAATTCCTGTAACAATTAACCAGTACAAGG
>CAJKFZ010000345.1 GCA_905199285.1 uncultured Ruminococcus sp. | reverse complement strand
ATGGATATGAGATTTGTAAACATATCTTCAAAGACGGAAAGTGTATAAAATGTTCATGGGACGGTCAAAGAAGCGATTATTTCAAATCGTTATTAGACAAATTCTGATTTATATCTCTAAAATATATATAGGAGGCAAATTTATGTCTGAATTGACATCGTTAAAAAATATCGGAAAAGAAATCGAAAGAAAACTGAAAACAGTAGGAATCAACTCAGCAGAAGAATTAAAGCAAATCGGCAGTAAAAACGCCTTTATTCGTTTAAAGATACACTATCCCGAAGTTTGTCTTGTTCATTTATATACTCTTCAAGGAGCAGTTGATGACATTGAATACAACCGATTATCAGAAAATACAAAGCATGAACTGAAAGAATTCAGCGACGAGTTAAAAAAGCAAATGTAAATTTTCTTATTTATATATCTGAAATTCATTTAATATTATATACCAAAGGAGAATCAATATGTCAGCGCCGTTAGCCGATAGAATCCGACCGAAAACTCTTGCCGACGTCGTCGGGCAGGAGCATATTCTTGCCGAAGGAAAACCGCTCCGCAGAATAATTGAAAGCGGACGTATACCAAATATGATATTCTATGGACCGTCAGGTGTGGGAAAAACCACGGTTGCAAGAATCATTGCCGAAAACTGCGACATGACTCTTCATAAGCTCAACGGAACAAATTCCTCTGTTTCCGATATCAAGGACGTTGTTGCGCAAATCGGCACGTTTGCTGCTGAAAACGGGATACTCCTCTATCTTGACGAGATTCAGTACCTTAACAAAAAGCAGCAGCAAAGTCTTCTTGAATACATCGAAAACGGAGATATAACTCTTATAGCCTCAACTACCGAAAATCCATACTTTTCAGTATACAACGCAGTTATCAGCCGCAGTACCGTTTTTGAATTCAAACCAGTGACCGCCGAACAGCTCGTTCCGGCTATAAAACGTGCTTTCAGAATAATTTCAGAAGAAAACGGAGCTGAAATCATCGCTGATGAAAACGTTATACTCCAGATAGCATACAATTGCGGCGGAGATGTCCGCAAGGCTATGAATACAGCCGAACTGGCTGCTGTATGCGGTGAAATTTCGGATGACACGGTCACAATTACTCCTGATTCTCTGAATATACTCGCTCAAAGGAGCAATATGCGTTACGACCGTGACGGCGACCAGCATTACGATATTCTTTCAGCGTTCCATAAATCGGTTCGTGGCTCGGACGAAAATGCTGCTCTTCATTACGCTGCAAGACTGATCGAAGCCGGAGATATCGTTTCGCTTTGCAGACGATTGCTCTGTATCGCTTCCGAGGACGTGGGACTTGCTTATCCGCAGGCAGTCGTTATAACCAAAGCCTGTGTCGATTCTGCACTTCAGCTCGGACTTCCCGAAGCAAAACTTCCTATCGCAGAAGCAACTATACTGCTTGCGACTGCTCCTAAATCTAATAGCGCATACAACGCTATAAGCGCTGCAATAGATGATCTGAGAAACTGCGATGCCCTCGATTTTCCACGTCATCTTCAAAATAAACATTTTGACGGAAATGGTGCAAAAATAGTTGGACAGCATTATCTTTATCCGCATGAATATCCGAATCACTATGTCAAACAGCAATATCTTCCTGATGCTCTTGCCGGACATATTTACTATGAATTCGGCGATAATAAGCAGGAACAAGCCGCTGCGGCATACAGGCAAAAAATTCTGAATGAACTTAAATAAATAAAAAACTTGCTGAGAAATCAGCAAGTTTTTTTCATTATGCCGGCTGTAATTGCTCATTTATCGACTCGGTCTGAGTGAGATTATTAAGCCACATATACTTTTTATAGTGCTTATAAACCGCAGGAAGTTTCACTATTTCATCTATGTTTATAAGAATATAAACCGCAAGAACCGGAAGCTTAAAGATAAACGCGGAAATAATTCCGATCGGAACAGTAACAAGCCACATTGTTACTCCATCACATTTGAATCCGAATCGAGTGTCCCCTCCGGATGGGAAAATTCCTGCTATAACTGTCATATTCATCGCTTTTCCGATAACGTAATACGAGCTTACAACAAGCATAACACGCAGATACCCCTGTGCTGTCTCCGAAAGACTTGAGAATAAAGGAACAAAAGGAATGACGCACAAAATTGCTCCGCCTGATATCAATCCGCAGATAAGAGAAATTCTGCAAAGCTTTGAACCGCAGTATTTCGCCTTTTCGATCAATCCCTGACCAAGCAGCGAACCGATCATTATTCCGCTTGCTGACGCAACTCCCTGACACATACATATGGAAAGATTTTTTATAATATTTGCAATCGAATTTGCCGCAGCAGCGTCGCTTCCCATGTGTCCCATAATTACAGTGTACATTGTGAAGCCGATTCCCCAAACGAGATTATTTCCAAAAATCGGAACGGAATATTTACGATAATCTTTTTTCAGCAGTTTATCGTTATGTATACAAAGCGATAAACGTATCTTTATGCTGTCTTTTTT
>CAJKFZ010000344.1 GCA_905199285.1 uncultured Ruminococcus sp. | reverse complement strand
AAATAAAAGATAGTATAATATAATAGTAGAATAAAGAGAGGATGAACGTATGAAATCAAAGATTTTAACTATTTCAAGAATATTTTTTACCATAGCTGCAATTATCTTTATGACAGTTATTTTCATTTTTTCGAGTGAAAATGCTGATGAATCTTCTGATACGAGCGGAGTTATAACCGATAAGGCTGTTCATACATTTGTAAAAGATTATGAGAAAATGCCTTCGGAAAAGAAAACTTCAATTCGTGAAAAGGTCAGCCATATCGTCCGAAAAACAGCACATTTCTCAATATATGCGGCTTTAGGATTCTGCATTTCCATGGTGGTAGGAAAGCGCAGACTTTTCAGCAAAGGTTCAGCGTTTACTGTTACCCTCTGTTTCATCTATGCCTTTTCCGACGAACTCCATCAGAATTTTGTTCCCGGACGCTCATGCGAATTCAAAGATATGATGATAGATACTGCCGGAGCAACGGTAGGAATGCTGATTTCATTGCTCATGTTGATGATAATACATAAAATAATAATCATAAAAACCGATCATAAGAGCGATTCTCATCTATAAATTTTGAGCCATAGTATTTTTGATTATAAGTCAAAAATACTATGGCGTTTCTATTGACATATAACTCTTCTTAATGTATAATTTTAGTAAGATAAATCGGGATTTACAGAGGTGAAAATTTTGCAAAAAATAGTCATAAAAAGGAAAAGGAAATTTGCTTCGGCGTTATTACCGTATTGGATATAACAAATATCACTAAAAAAGAATTTATGTGTAAATATAACTTAGAGGGAGACCTGTGCAAATTTAATGTTATGGGTCAAGCGATACCAAGAATAGAGATTTCAATACTTGATAGCATTGGAGTAAGAATATCCAACGGACAAACTGTTGAAATCGAGTTGGACGATGAGGTAGAAACAATTTTTGCAAGTACAATCGATGGGTGTCTCTCAAATGAAATTAAACTGGAAGATTTTTCGATAAATGAGCAGTATTATGAAATTTTTCTTTCAACAAAGGGAGGATTTAAGAATTTAAGCTATCCCTATTTTGAGCATTAAAAGTTGAGATAAATTCTGATTTATGCGAATAAACAAATAATAAAAATAAGCCCGAAAGCAGTCGAAAAACTACTTTCGGGCATTACTTCTATATGAGTATTCGTCTTAAAAATCAGTTTTATTTTAAAAGATTTACTGCATACCGCCCTTAACGAAGAAATTATCCTGAATAATAAGTGAGCAGCCGCCAAGGAAATTGTTTTTGCCGTCAAGTTTGCTGAGAACAATTCTGTCGGCAATCTCTTCGCTAACAAGGCGAATCATTTCACGCTTAACATAATCGAACTGTTTCTCATTGAGCTTGAAGTTATGAAGAACGATTCTCTTTGCAAAATGGCTTATTGCAAGGTTGTTCAAAAGAACAGTATACTTAGCAATAAGATCGTCCACAACGTTCTTAACAGGCTCTTCGCCACGCATTAAAGCCATAAATACGTTATCAACGCTGATCTTGTTCTTGTCGCCATCTGTAAGCTCATAAAGAACAGGTGTTTTATCCTTGGAATATATCTCAAAGAAGGAATTGAGCATAGCAGTTCTCGAAAGTTCAGCCTTAACGGAACCGTTCGGATAACCCTCATACTGCTTTCCATTTGGGCAAACGATATACTTTTCGATCATTGATGTGTATGAGAAATAATCGCTTGAAAGTTCATTTTTATTTATAACAGCAAGGTTGACCTGATTTCCGTTATGAATGAAAGCAGTGTTGGTCTGATAACCGTTCTGAACACGGTAATCATTGCTTGCAAGGGCCATAAGTCCGATAGCGTTTCCACAAAGTATTTCACAATCAAGACCGCCCGAAAGCTTGTCTATGAAGCTGTTAAAATCAAGTACGCCATCTTTATAGAAGATTTTAAGCTTGCCCCACATTGATGGTACAACGCCGACACCGAGTCCGAGAATTTTATCCTTGGTAAGACAGCTGTTTTCTATCATTTCATTGCAGGTCTGAATTATGTAATTGATGATATCTTTGCTTGTAGTCCTGTCATCAATAACCATACTTGATTTATCGAGAACATCCGAATTGAGATTTGTGAGACCAACCGTAACTTCCTTTTCGTCAACAGTTGCTCCGAGAGCAAATCTGCTGTTCACATTGATATCAATAAGTATCTTTCTTCTGCCCTTCTGAAGCTTCTCCATGTTTACAGGAGCTTCACCTATTTCGACAAGAACGCCTTCTTCGATCATTTCATTTGTAATAATAGTAACGGCAGCCCTTGTGATCTCAAGAGCGCTTGCAACGTCAACTCTCGAAATAGGACCTGATTCTCTGATGACGCGAAGAATCTGCATTCTGTTGCGTCTTTTAAGATCAAGCTTGCTAATTCCTCTTTTTTCCATACTATATCTCTCCATTCCTGATCTGACCTGTTAAAAATGCATAAAAATTCTCTTTTAGCAGATCTTTAAATAAAATTTGCAGTATTCTACGAAAATTATTATAACACAA
>CAJKFZ010000343.1 GCA_905199285.1 uncultured Ruminococcus sp. | reverse complement strand
ATTGAAAGCGGGCGACCGGGTAAAGGTGAATAAAATATCCGGCACTTATGTCATATCAAAAGCAAAAGAAGAAAATAGCCGATTGGCTGTACATTGAAACATATCGCTTCTATCAGCATAATTCCCGTATGCCAGACGGCTCGGAGTGCAATGCTATTGTTGATACCGTATATACCAAAATTAAGGGTGCAGGAATATGGATTCCATTCGAGGAAATTGTTATCTACTATCAGAAAAAACTCCCTCAATATGAAACTCGTATCCTCAGAGAGCTTGCAGAGGGTGTACATTATCTAACAAGGGCGGAACGTTTGGCAGAAAAAGCCGAAACTGCCTAAAAAGCGTAAGAAGAAAAATAAGTCTGTCAATGCTGATCTCATCGACTTTTATGAGGATATGGATGATGATTTTGCTTTCATTGCAGGATATACAGGTGGCGGTGCGCCTTATGGTGTTCGTTGGGAAGATGTCGGTATTTCGTCCAATCTGCCATATGATGTAAAGAAAGCATTATATCTTGAATGTGATCCTGATGATTTGGATTGATCACTCCAAATCCCCATTCTTCTTACGCCTGCGATTCTGCTCCTGAGCGTTACGCTCCTGCCTGAGAAATTCCTCAATGGTACGCTGTGCGTTGGCGAGGTCTTTAGACTTCTGATTTGCCGTCTGGAACTCAATATTTTTCTGCGAACGCTCTTGCAAAAGGGGGTTCATTTTTTGCTCCAATACTTCTGCGGTCGGTATTCGTTTGTCGGGATACCACTCCAAAATCTGCTGACGGCATTGCCCGTAATCGTTCAGTTCGGAATGACGCTCTTTGCGTAATTTCTGTGCCTGCCGTCCGCTGAGTGTTTAGCTCGTCATGAACAACTTTCAATTTACGATATTTCTGTAAGAATTTGAGATGCATTTTCAGATCGTCTATCTCAGTTTTCAGCGTATTCAATTCCGACAACAGCTTACCTCTGTGAGCGTAGGCGGCAAGTGCGGCAGGGCGAATATTTTCAGGCTCAACGTCGTACTCTGCAATGATATTTTTGGCGATGCTGGTGAGCTTCATATTTCCACTGTCAATGGCATCCCGGACAAATTTATTTTCCTGCACTGTAGCTATCTGCCGTATTTTCGTCCTCGGAATATATGACATAACTCCCTTGTACATATCAATACGGCTTTTGATCTGCTTTGTTTCATAAAACCAGCCTAAAGTTTTTGCACGAGTGAGCTTGGCTCTTGGGTTGCGTTCTTTCTGCTCCGCAAGCATAAATTTCAGGTCAATTTTATGGTTGGGATTGTAGTCAACGATGATGCCGTGAGCCTTGCATTTTTCAAGAAAATCCTCAAAATTTTCGCTCCCTTTGATTACCTGATCTATGGCATACTTCAACTTTGCTTTCCACGATAAACCCTGACGATTCATATCCCATTCCCAATGGCTCTTACCCTTGCCTGTTTCGGGATGCTGAATGACCGACAAATTATGCTTTCGGCATATCTCGTCTGACAGGTCACGGAGCTTCTGGTAGGAACGGTCTTTCTGCGTAGTCCTGCGGTTTTCGTTTGTCTCAAAAGTTCTGCCGTTCCACATATTCACATTATTGAAAATACAATGCAGATGTATATGAGATTTATCGGTGTGGACGGCAAGAAAATATTGATACTCATTTTTCAAAAAACGCTCGCACATTTCTCTGCCAATTTCAAGAGCCTGTTCGGGCGTAATTTCACCAGGCGAAAAGCTCTGAATAAAATGCTGAGAAAGGACAGTATTCAAGCCTGTTCCTCTCGCTCTGATCTCGTCAAAATCCTTGCTTGCCTGATAGGGATCGGTACTGCAACCAGATGTAATAATGAGTCTGCCGTTGTCGGTCTTTTCGGGGTTAGCAATATAGGCTAACGCTTTAACCTCAGTAGCTGTGATTTGAAATATCTTAGTGGCTGCCAAATTTGATTGATACCCTCCTTGACCTCTGCAATATCTTCATCGTAGATTTTGCCTGTGCTGTTTATCCGCACGGCTATCTGATTTACGTTGTTCGCAATGGTAGTCATAAGGCGGTGGATTTCTTTTAATTCACTTTCGCTGAATTGAACGATATGTCCCTCAAAAATCATCGTCCTGATGAAGTCGCTTTTAGATTTCATTTCGCTATTCTGAAACTTCTTGTTGATAGCTTTAAGTTCTTCGGTGCTGACACGGAATTTTATGAACTGTGTTCGGCTGTTTATCTCTGATTTTCTGCTCGTTGTTTTCACTCCTCTCTATTCGAATCGGGGTCTTAGAGACAGTAGCCCTCTAACAAGCGGTGCAAGGCGTTTTCACGGATTTCCGTGGGAACGAATTGCCATGCTTGCTGGGTTAGATTTACCCCTGTCGGGGTAAATCTATTTGAGCCTTCGGCTCTTCCGATTTTGCTCCTTTCATAGGAGTAAAATCGGTTCGGAATTGCGTGATGCAATAGCCCCTCACTTATCTACCGTGAATTTTGAAAAAGTGGTGTCTCCAGTGCGGAGCAGAAAAGCGTCTTTCGGAAAGGCTTCCCGCCTTGCT
>CAJKFZ010000342.1 GCA_905199285.1 uncultured Ruminococcus sp. | reverse complement strand
GCATAGCTTCTGCTGAAAGTCAGCAGCACTTTCATGACACAACGACAGGAATCACAGCGGAAGCTTATTATGAAAAACTGCTTCAGTCTGTGATCAATGAGATTTCCAACGGAACTTTCGATAATGTACGCTCGGCCGATGAAATTATCAATAAGGTTGCCGCTGATAAGTCTATATTGTCGGATTGGCAGTAAGCAGTTTAAAAAAGGAGCGCTGACGGCGCTCCTAAATTTTATTTATCATTTCCGCATTTATGACGGTTGCCGGATTGCTTTTTATTATTTCTGCTCTCGCCGTCCAAAGCGCTTTCAGCCATTGTATGACCGCCTTTGGCTTTCATCTTTCTGACCTCTTTGGGATCAAGCTGTGAATCCTTTGCCATTTTATCAACTCCAATCTGTAATTAGTATATGTGTCTTTTCAAGCAATATTATCAACACATTCCTTTGGCGACTTATCCTCCCTGAGTCCTTTAAAAACAGGCTGCCGCATACCGCCGCTTTCAGTTTTCATCATATACTTGACTGTACATACAAGTTCGGGTTTTACCCAAATGGCATTTTCATTTCCTTTGGGGATTTTAGAAAAATAACAGCTTGTTCTGTCAAGAGATTTTATTTTTCGGAACGGTTCTCCTCCGACTCCCAAAGTTACATGACCTTTATATACAAGCCGACCATTTTGATATTGTCCGAGGATAATGCTGTTCATACTATTTTCTTTCGGAACAAATCCCAAAACGATAAAATCATCGTCCTGCAAATACTTGATTTTGATCCAGTCCTTTGTCCTGCGGTCAAAATAATATTTGCTGTCCCTGCGCTTTGCAACGATACCTTCCAACTCACGCTGCCTTGCAAGATCGTAAAATTGGATACCATTTTTTTCAATAAACCTCGATACTGCGAATCTGCCATTTTCAGATATTACCGCTTTCTGCAAAAGTTCCTTTCTTTCTGTAAGCAGCGAGTCCGTGACCTGTCTGTCCTCAAAATATAGAATATCAAACGCCGTGAAGCAAGCTGGATATTTCTTCGCCGCTATATCTATTTTGACTGGATTGCTCATCATACTGCGTTTCTGTATTTCAAAAAAATCCGGTTTGCCGTCCTTGATAACAGCAAGCTCTCCGTCCAAAATACAGCGGACATTGACGTTCTTATGAATTTCCGTAAGCTCCGGTACTTTCGGCAGCATTAACATATTCCGCTTATTTTTCAGAATAGTTTTCTCACTGTCAAGGTATGCGATACAGCGTTCGCCGTCAAGCTTTAATTCATAGATATATTCTTCGCTGTCAAAGGGCGATCCCTCAACTCCGATCAGCATCGGCTTGATATCTTTTGTTTCCCAGATATCAGCCATTTTTTACGCCTGCCTGCACAAGACTTTTTTTGAGAGCCTCCATAATGTCGATGACATTGACCTGAACATCAGGAGAAGATACCGTAACGTCTTTTCCTGCAATTTTCTGCTCGATTATCTCACGCAGCTTGACCTGATATTCGTCCTTGTATAAACTCGGCTCAAAGTCCTTGACCATTGTGTTGATAAGCGTTTTTGCCATAGTCAGTTCCGCTTCGTTTACTTCGGGATGTGCAGGCTCTTTCGGAGCTTGTTTGACCTCATCTGCAAAAAACATGGTTTCGGTTAAAATGCCATCGTCAGTAGGAATAAGAGTCAACAATTTTTCCTTTGTACCCATAACAGTTTTGGCGATAGCGACCTTGTTTTCATCTTTCATGGCTTTTCTGAGAAGCTCGAACGCTTTATCGCCTCCTGCTTCGGGAACTGCGTGGTATGTCTTATCGTAATAAATAGGGCGAATAGAATTTAAGTCGGTAAAGTGTAGAATATGAATTGTTTTGTCCTTTTCGGACTTCGCCTTTTCAAAGTCCTCGTCGGTCATGATTACGAACTTATCCTTGTCGTACTCAAAGCCTTTCACGATATCATTTGATGAGATCTCCTTTCCGCAGGATGCGCAAACTTTTTTGTATTTAACCCTGCTGCCGTCCTCTCTGCAAAGCTGATTGAAGTGTATATCGTTATCCTGCGTCGCCGTATACAAACCAACAGGAATATGAACTAAACCAAATGAAATTGCGCCTCTGTGCGATACTGCCATTGTAAACGCCTCCTTTTCGTTAGTATATCCGTTACATAACAAGAAATACTAAAAAAGGTGATTTTATGGTACGAAAGGTTTATGTTGAAGTAACGGCAAAGTTTGATACCGAAGGAAATATAACTCCGCTGGCGGTCACTTGGGAAAACGGTACTGTTTACAAAATCGACAAGATCGTTGACAAAAGGCGAGCTGCCAGTTTAAAAGCAGGAGGCATAGGCGTGCGCTATACCTGCCGTATCCGGAATCAGGAATCTTATTTATTTTATGAAGAACCAAGATGGTTTGTTGAAGCAAAGCGGTAATGATTCAATACGTTTGATCAAAGGTCTGTTCATTTTTAATACCAAGCGACTGCTTTTTCTCCTGAATGACTCTCCGCAGCTTGCTGTCGATCATTTTTCTTCCTGATTGAAATTTATGATGGTAGTCATCTTCGATGC
>CAJKFZ010000341.1 GCA_905199285.1 uncultured Ruminococcus sp. | reverse complement strand
GAGAACCTTCTGTAGTTGCTGTTAATACGAGAACTGATAAATGCCGTTATGTCGGTAAGGAAGCAAAAGATGTTATCGGAAGAACTCCCGGTTCTATAGTTGCTGTAAGACCTCTTAAAGACGGCGTTATTGCGGACTTTGACATTGCTACAACCATGCTTCAGGAGTTTATAAAAAAAGCCCTGAAAGGTACTATTTTTACCAAGGCTAACGTTATAATCTGTATACCGTCCGGCGTTACGGCCGTTGAAAGACGAGCTGTACGTGAATCATGCAAAAAAGCCGGAGCTAACAACGTTCTTATTGTTGAAGAACCAATGGCAGCAGCTATCGGTGCAGGACTTCCTACCAACGATCCTGCAGGAAGTATGATCGTTGATATCGGCGGAGGATCAAGTGAGGTTGCCGTTATTTCTCTTGGAGGAATCGTTGCCGCACGTTCAGTAAGATGCGCAGGCGATGAATTTGACGCAGCTATCATAAACTATATCAAGAAAAAATACAATCTTCTTATCGGCGAAAGAACTGCGGAAAACGTAAAGCTTGAAATTGGTTCAGCATTCCCGAGCGAAAAGGAAACAACTATGGAGATAAAGGGAAGAAATCTTCTCAACGGACTTCCGGAAAATGTTACCGTCAACTCAGCTGAAATAAGGGACGCCCTTGTAGAACCGCTTTACCGTGTTATCGACGCTATAAAGTCTACTCTCGAAGAGACTCCTCCGGAGCTTTCAGCTGATATCATCGACCACGGCATAACTCTTGCCGGAGGCGGAGCATTGCTGAGGGGACTCGACAGACTTATTAACCGTGAAACCGGAATGCCGGTTTATATCGCCGAATATCCGCTTGACTGCGTTGCCGAGGGTACTGGAAAAATTCTTGAAAACATAAGCAATTATCAGGACGCTCTCACCGAAAACGTCAAGTATTATTAAGGAGGCTGCTCCATGCGTGAATTCTTTAAAAGCACCAGATTCAAAATTCTGCTTGCTTTTCTTGCCTTTCTTTTGGGCATAATGATATATGCCGTAACTAAGGGAGGATATTCCGTTTCAGGCGCTTCGTTCATAAATACAATTACAAAGCCTTTCCGTGCGGTATCTAACGGAATAAGCATGAAAATGGAACATAATATCGATAAAATCGATAATGCCGATGAGTATTACGAGGAAAATCAGCGTCTTAAAGCTCAGATAGGCGAGCTGAATAAACAGCTAACCGAATACGATGCGCTTAAAGAAGAAGTTGAAGAACTTCGTAAATTCGTTAAGATCAAAGAGGAACATGAAGATTACATTCTATCCGTTCCCTGCGATGTTATGGGATATGTAACCAACGATCCTTTTAAATCTTTCACTATAGATAAAGGCTCGGATGACGGAATTCTGCCGAATTGTCCGGTCGTTACTGCTGAAGGACTTGTTGGAATAACTGTCGAGGTTTCAGAACACGTTTCAACCGTCAGAACCATTCTTTCGCCCGATCTTTCGATTGCCGCTGTTTGTTCTTCATCAAGCGCCGATCAGGGAATTATTGAGGGAACTATTCTCACAGCGGAAAATGGAAACACAAAACTTATCCATCTAAATACAGAAAATAAGCTTAAAAACGGCGATCTTATGATAACTGCCGGAACAAGCGGTCTTTTTCCGAAAGATTATCAGATCGGAACTGTCAAATCGGTGGAATACGATACATCCGGTCTTTCAATGTGTGCAGAGATCATTCCATGCGTTGATATCACACGCCTTACCTCTGTTACCGTTATAACCGATTTCAGCGGCAAAAAGGAGGATTCTGAATGAGGCTCAGAACCACCCGTGAACAGCGTATACTCTACATAAAAACAGCTTTAAGATGGCTTATTTACTATTTTCTGATATTTTTAAGCTTTATTATCATGACTTCCGGAACATGGCTGAAACCAATTCTTCTTGTTCCGATTGCGCTGGCAATTGCTGTAAATAATAATCAGTATGGCTCAGTAGTTACCGGAGCAATATGCGGATTCATGATAGATATAAGCTGCGGAAAACTCTTTGGCTATAATGCTGTTCTGCTCGCCTTCTTCTGCATTGTCGTTTCGCTCCTTTTTGAACTCTATCTAAAGCATAAATTTATCAATTTTATGCTTATTGTAACTGGAGTTTCATACATACAGTGCAGACTTGACTACAAATTTTACTACGAAATCTGGAATTATGAAAATGTTGAACGTATTTTTACGCAGTTTACGCTGAAAATATGGGTATATACTATTATATCTTCTGTTTTTGTATATCTGCTGATAAAGCTTATAAACCATTTTCTTATGCCGAAAAATCATTTGACCATCGAAGAAGCAATCGTCACTAAAACTCAGCAGAATTGACCGCACCTTGTATGTGCGGTCTTCCTTATAATGGATTTATAAAGGAGGAACTCTATTGAAAAGTTTAACTGAAAATATAAAGTCATTTATAATAATTATTATGGTGATAGTCCTTGTTTTGTTCAGCGGAACTCGTCTTATGGAAATTCAGGTCGTTGGAGATGAAAATATTAAAGAACCGGAACAATATGCTCCAGG
>CAJKFZ010000340.1 GCA_905199285.1 uncultured Ruminococcus sp. | reverse complement strand
AGTATTATTTTCATTTGAGCATTCTCCATAATTCTTTCAAATCCCTTATTTGGATTTGAAAGAATTAATACCGGGTTTCCAAAGGAGATGTACTCCCCTTTATAATTTTAATTAAGAGTAAATGTTGTTACCCAATTCTGTCAGTTTCTTTTCCTTGACTTTATATGTCTACTATGATATAATTAAAAGAAATTAAACAATACTATAAGGCGGAATATCTATGAAAATAAATAAGATCATTGCAGGATCTCTTTCACTTTGCATAATGTTTACCGGAGAAACAATTGCTTTTACAGCAAACTGTGCTGAAAAACCGGATATATCAGACATAACGCTTCCAGATTTCGATCCGGATGCTGTTAAGGAACAGTCATATAAGTTTACTCTGAAGAGCGATGGAACTTATGAAATAAGCGAGTATATTTATGAAAATACAACCATTTTTCAGTCCGGAGGAGATATTACTCTGCCGTCGTCTTATAAAGGAAAACCGGTAACAAGTATTGGCAAAAATGCGTTTTGCACAAATAATGCCGATCATATCACTGGCACTCTTACTATACCTTCAAGTATTACTTCGATAGGTAACTATGCGTTTTATTTATGTCGATTTACTAACTGTATTATTCCGAGCAGTGTGACTTCGATTGGATATGGTGCTTTTGATGATACGCCATTTCTTGAAAATATGCGCAAAAAGACTCCGCTTTTTATCGTTAACAACATTTTAGTGGACGCAAAAACTGTTTCTGGTGACGTTGTTCTTCCAAACACGATCAAAACGATTCCTCGTTATTCATTTAATGAAAACGAATTTGTAACAAGCGTAACTATTCCCGATTCTGTTACAACTATTGATCCTTATGCATTTTATAAATGCAGTTCTCTGGAAAAGGTTAACATTCCTAACGGTGTTACGGAAATAGGAAAGTGGTCGTTTGCATATTGTGAGAAGCTTAGCGGAACGCTTACTATTCCATCCAATATCAAAACAATAGGAGACGCAGCATTTTGGTCGTGTAAGGGATTAACAAGCATCAATATACAAAACGGGGTAACTTCTATAGGGAATGGTGCATTTAAATTCTGTACATCTGTTACTGAAATATCTATTCCCGAAAGCGTTAAAACTATCGGATACTGTGCATTCAGTGAAAACCGTAGCCTGAAGAGTATTGTTGTTCCATCAAGTGTCGAATCCATAGATCAGGCGTGTTTCAGATACGATTATGCGCTTGATTCTGTAACAATACTGAATTCCGGATGCGAGATTTACGATGAGGATGATACAATTCCGTCGTACACTACCATTTACGGTTACGGAGCTTCTTCTGCTCAAAGATATGCTGAAAAATATGATAAGAAGTTTGTGGCTCTCAATCAGACCACAAAACTCGGCGATGTAAACGGAGACGGAGTAGTTGACGGCGTTGATGCAACACTGGTTCTTCGTGAATATACGCTTCTTTTATCGGGAGAATCAGGAAATTTCAGCTCCAGTCAAAGTACGGCTGCAAACGTTAACGGAGACGAAAAAGTTGACGGAATCGACGCAACGTTGATCCTGAGATATTATACCGAAGCATTATCGCTAACATCCGGTACAATGCCTGATATGGAAACGTGGATAAAAATGCAGTAAAATGACATTTAGAGGGAGATATTAAATATGAAAGTAAATAAAATTATTGCGGCAGCTCTTGCCGTTTGTCTTATTGGAAATCCGTTTTTTTCTGCTGAGTATAATAAAGAAAATTTATTAACGGTAAGTGCAGCGGAAGTAATTGAATCCGGAGAATACGGAGATAATCTTACATGGACTTTTTATTCAGACGGAGTTATCGCAATAGATGGTACGGGAGAAATGATGTATACCAGAGGCATAAATCAATATCCATGGTATCCATACAGAGATGATATAACCAAAGTAATTATTGATGAAGGTATTACCAGCGTTGCCGGAAGAGCATTTGTGGGGTATGAGAACATTGCCGAGGTTGTTGTTCCAAGTACAATGAAAGATATCGACGGATTTACATCATGCCGTTCTTTGAAATCAATAGAGCTTCCGGAGGGTTTGCTTAGTATCGGAATACAAGCATTTGCTAATTGTGACCTGATTAAAACGGTAACGATTCCGTCTACTGTTACAGAAATTGGCATGGGAGCGTTTGAATGGTGCGATGCACTGACCGAAATAAATGTTGCTCCTGGTAATAACAGTTTTGTTGACGTTGACGGAGTTCTTTTTACAAAGGATATGAAAAAGCTTATTCAGTATCCTATAGGAAAGACTCAGACATCGTACGTTGTTCCGTCGACAGTTGAAACGATAGGAGAAGACGCTTTCCGAGATGCAGAAAAACTTGAAAATATAATTCTTCCTGATGCTCTCACTGTAATTGGATCTGGTGCATTGGGAAGTACAAGTATAAAGTCGATTCGCATTCCAGAAGGAATTTCTGTTATAAACCGGAGCGCTTTCAATAGCTGTAAGTCACTGGAGAGCATAATTATTCCTTCTAATATTACAAAAATAGACGATCTGGCATTCAGAAACAATGTTAGTCTTAAAGAGATAGTTA
>CAJKFZ010000339.1 GCA_905199285.1 uncultured Ruminococcus sp. | reverse complement strand
AATGCTCCGGTGATATAATTAAGAAAATATCAATCGGAGGTTTATTTTATGTTTAAGAGTTTACAAGAGCAGTTAAAAGCCTTGAATAATAAAATTCAAAAAACTCTCAAAGGTCTTATAATGTTTATGAATTGTTTTCAGATGACTTCTTCAAGGCTGTAAATATATCAGAAAATATTGATTCCATATTCAAATACGCCAATGTGGATATTGACGTATTTCCTACAATTGTGGATTTAAATTATCTCAAATTGAGTAATATCGTTCTGAGATATGGTTTCAAATCATGGGATGATTTTCTTGAATCAGCAAAGAAATATCAGTCTTTAAAACAGTTAAAAGCCAAAGGGTATAATATTACATAATGATCTCCTGTACGCTTATCTACCTTATGGCGTGTATAGCTTGACCATATTATATCTGTAGGTTCTATGTCCCTGTCAAGAGAAAGGATTTTGTCTTTATTTTTATAAAATAACTTTCTCAATGCACGTCTGTTTGGTTTTGCAATAAGAGTCATATTCTTACTTTAAGTGCTCCTTTTTGTTTTTCCTGCGTAAATTTCTCTGCTGTTTTACATACTCGTAACTGCACCAGCCTCCGTCGATTTTCGACCATGTTACCCAGATATATTTGACATCAGGATAAACATACCAGAACATTTTACGTTTTACGATCGCTGTACTGTCAGGGATGCCCTTTGTGTCAATTACCTCGGAGCTGCCGTCGGCGTACTCTATGTAAAAATCAGCAACATACTTTATCGGCTGTACAATTTTACCATCGTGAACAAATTTAGGCTGAAGTTCATACGGTTTTTGCAGTTCGTATTTAATACGACCGCTTTTCACTCCCGGCAGAACTACATCTCGATAGTATTTCATTTCCAATTCCGAATCAAATACGATTCCGTTACAAGTACGTTTGGCTTTATCTTTGTCAACGTTAAATTTACTTCTTTTCATTATTAACCTCATTAAAAACAGAGAGCGGCTAACATTTGTTAACCGCTCTGGTTATTTTTATTTAATTTTTGTCGTTGGATTTCTTTTTTCTTGTGGATTTTGGCTCTTTAGCTGCTTTTTCACCTATGATCTCACGGATATTCTTTTCTACATTAGGAAGCATCCATGATAAATCATCGGATGCTTTTATACCATGAATTTCATTTAAATAAGATTTAGCTTCTTCCTTAGTGATAACACCATCATTGTAGTCCTCGATAGTTAAATATATCTGATAATGTTCCGGAGTATCAGCAACATATTTCCATCCGTGGTAAGCAGCACAATGCGAGCAATACTCATGAGGTTTACCGCAAATCCAGCACTCGATTAAAGTCGCCACTATTTTCTCCTTTCATTTATTACCAAGAGAAAGTCTTGTCAGCAATAGAAATATCGTAGAAAGACTTATCCGAATCGCAGTAATCATAAGCACAATTAAGTGTTACTGATATCGTGTCCTCAAGAGAGAATCCAACGGTATTGGAAACACTTGGTTTTGCATTTTTTGCAGTTAACCAAAGAGCACGAACACGAGTCTGGTCGCAAAGATCAACAGCAAGTACGAGGAATCTGACTTTAGAAGCATCAGGGAATTTGTCGGCTGCGTTTACTACCTGAACTCCTGCTGTCACCTGATATTCATAAATGATCTCAATTTTACAGCCCTCTTAAACACATCAGAATTAGTAGGGAAGTAGATTCTGTTGTTTGCCGAATCATAGTAAAATTTCGTTGAAGTCGCAGCGGAAGCAACTTGCTCGTAATTGTCCTCGAGAGAATTGTCTGCTGTCAGAGTATGGAACGAAATTCTATGGAATCCGCTTGTTGAGATTGGCGTTTCGTTGAGTGAAACATAACCGTTTGTTATATCAGCCGTTTTTAGTGTAAATCTTTCGATATTAGGAACGTTTATAGGATGATCAGAGTCAGCATCTATTCTCGTCGTTCCATTAAGAGCTGCTACAAGAGATAAATCAAGTATAGAAGAATCAAATGTGATCTGACAGGATTTAGCAAGATCAATGCTAAAAATAGTTGAACCCTGGGCATCCTTCTTTTCAGTTGTCTGTCCATCTTGATTGATTTTAAGATTTTCAGCCTGGGAACACATCCATTTTATCTTGTCTGCACTGTCAAAAGCCCAAGCACCAACGATCTGTTTAATTGCAATACTGTTAATAGCCATATGCTACCACCTTTCATTATAATGTTTTGTTAATGTTTTGTTTTTTATCGGACGCATCCAGTCCAAATTCTTTTTGTTTATATCCTTGGGAGAAAGATTTCCGGAATATATTCCTGTATAAAGATTTTGCGAGTTTAATTTATATCCCAGCCTGACAAGTGAATCAAAAAATTGACCTACTGTTAAATTCAGTACCTTGTCATAACTCTGCCATTCGCAAGCAAGAGATGATATTAAAGCAGCGTAACTTGAATTTTCACCAAACATTTTTCTTCTGCGTTCCGCTCGGTCAATTTCTTTCTTTTGCTGTTGAATTAATAAATCATGAGTGAAATCGTTTTCACAGGAAGTTATTATATTCTTGGGCAAAGAATGCATCCGTCGTATGTTATCTGCGAGTATTTC
>CAJKFZ010000338.1 GCA_905199285.1 uncultured Ruminococcus sp. | reverse complement strand
TGAGAACAAATTTTAAATTAATAAGATTATACAATTTTTAATTAGTTTCGTCAATTAAAGATTATCTCCGTTTTTGAGATTTTTTGCCATTATCATAATATAAGCGAGTAAAATAATCTTCTTATCATGTATTTAAAAATATTATTTTCTACAGTTTATTTAGATAAGTTATTTAAGATAACCTTTCTGAGTAACACATTATCAAAAGAGTCGACATTATTGTCGGAATCCATATCTGCTGCTACGAACTGACTATAAGAAAACGCTTCATCTTTGAGCAGATATTTCTGTAAAAGAACAAGATCTGCAATATCAATTTTTCCATCATTGTTTATATCGCCTTTTTTTGTGCCGATAACTTCGAGCAGATCGCAGACATCAACTGATTTTACAATGCCGGATGAACTTGTAATATCAACCGAATACATTCCTACGCTGGTTTCTTTCGCATCAATAATGTACTCTGAAGAAACAGCATTGTCAATTGCCTTTCCGTTCAGATACCACTGATACGATACATTTTCCAACGGCGTTTCTACATTTATTGAGTATTTATCGCCCTTAGCAAGTCTGATATCTGTTTTGGAAGTATAAACCCTGAAATCGGACGGAGCGATACATTCTTCTGATCTTACATCTCCGAGATTTTTCCATTCATTTGCGCTGTCCTGTAAGAATACTCTTACAGCTTTAAGCTTCGTACCGGGATTAATATCCATTGTAGCGCCGAATGGAATCTTGAATTCGACGGTATCTCCGCTCCATTTGCACATACAACCGTCATAAGAGCCATTATTGAAGTAAACGTAACCGTTAGACATATAATACATCCAGTAAGCTCTGTCAGTTTCGGCATTTTCAATTCTCAGATTGTAAACCGGAGAAGATGCCTGTGCCGGAATAATTCCCTTAATATAGAAGAAACTGTCATCTGCGGTCATATAAACCTTGTTTCCGTCATTTTCGGCAATGAGCATATCCTCTGTCCACTCCTGAGGAAAAGAATCCGTACCGTCCACAATAGTTTGTCCGCCTACAGTATACATTTTATTTGAAGAGCCGATTCCGCTTCTTAAATAATTATCTGTACCATGATTTTCGGCTTCGGAAACGGTGAATGTTCCGAGGTAATTTGCTCCGATAGCGGCATTCCAGACATTTTCGTTTGCAAATCTTACGGAACGAAGATTCATCTGGTCGATAGAATTATTTCCTTCAGAAAGCTTAAGATATGCGTTCCATTCTCCAACCGGGAAGCTGTCTGGCAGCTTGACAGAAATATTCTCATCTGCCATAGTACATGAACGCCAGCTGTTTGAGTTAATATCCACTTCAGTTTTCATGTATATTCCGTCACGTTCGAGAACGAGTTCAGCTTTCTGTTTGGGAATAGGATTAGCGAATCCAGTATTTTCCACTTTAAAATGAACATCAAGATTTCCGCCCTGAGCGACTGTATCAGAAAGCTCGGATTTTCTGTAAACAAAACGATAGCCAATATGGTCACGGATAAACTGAAAAACTGTTTGACCATAATAAGCGGAATGATCGAATGTAGTCTCAAGGTTATCAGAATCATAGAAAGGCTGATATTTCACCTCAGTTATATCATTTGATGCGTCGAAAGTATAGTCCTTATAAAGCTGATAAATATTCGCATTGATATAGCTCAAGTGAGTATTATACATTTCAGTTATTGCGTTTTCAGGAAGATATGTATCATATTTCTTAGCCCAGTCGAGATTACCTGAAAATTCTCCGCCGAAATAGGAAGTTATCGTCTGATTTCCGAGCCATGTCGTTTCAATCTCACGGTTTGCATAAGTTCCGAGATCCGAGTCGCTTCCCATATATCCGTCGTCATAAAGACCTACACGGGCAGCGTCAGAATTCGGTTCGCATTGATAATCGGCAAGCTTATTACGTGCGATTCCAACCCATTTGGCGAAAATATCCGGAGTTCTGACCGTAACAGGAATCGGCGCAGGAACGCATTTCAGCAGAGCGTCAAGAACCTGAGCCTTATAGTCTACAGACGTATATTTTCCGCCGTGCTGTTCACCCCATTTACCTACAAATCCGCTTTCAACAAATGCAATGATATCCTTATATTCCTCAAGAATACCGCTTTCCTTTACCTGATCTATATGCTTAAGTACCCAATCAAAAGTTGATGGTTCAGGATTATCATTTCCGTTTGCATCATATCTGAAACGCAGAGCTATCATACATCCGTTTTTACGGCAGTTATCGAAGGTTGTTCTCCATGAGTTAAAAAACTCCTCATCCAGATCATAATCGGTATCAGAGCCGTTTGAGCCGCTCGAAAAAGCTCCTATATCAATAAAAAACAGCGTGATATTACCGGTTGGATTATACGTTGGAGTATTACCCGGCTTGCAGACCGCCCATATAGTCTGAGTATATCCTGCTCCGGGATTATTGATCGTTTCAACAGTTTCCTGATACGAAATACCGCTGTCCTTCATTGTAGGTTGTTCAGCATTAACGTAAGGCACGGTTATACCGGAAATAGCTGAACATGAAATCACAGCAGATAAAAATGCCGGTAAAATGTGAAATTTCAAAAAAATCACTCCTTAATAAAAATATAC
>CAJKFZ010000337.1 GCA_905199285.1 uncultured Ruminococcus sp. | reverse complement strand
CTGAAAATCGCTGAAATCTTCCTCTCTTCTGCGGTATATTTCTTTATCTTTTAAAATATCTCTGAAGATATCTTTTATTGTTTGAAAATCGATCATTGAAATCCCTTAATCCATTTTCAGAAAATTCTTGTTATGGTAAAATTTTATGTCCATTCATCCGTGCAATATTCGAGATTTTTTCATACACGTCAGAAGTAACTATAATAATTTCATAACTATCGCTGTCAATATCAATCATACCAATGAATGCCTTGCCGTTTAAATCCACATTGATTGCTTTAATCCATGTTTCAGCATCATCGCTTTGATGCATATTAATCATCTGAACCGAATCAGCGATAATAGGATATTTTTTTAGCTTTTTAATCGCAAACAAAAATTCATCCAAATCACATTTGTAATCGATTTCAGACAAAAATCCATTATCAGAAAGTTCTTCGATCAATGCTATCCAGCATATATTATCAACATCAATTGTCTCTTTTTGCGAAACACATATTCCTCTTTCAAGAAATCTGTTTTTCATTCCCTCACTATAAATAAAAGGATCATCAATACATTTAGTAAGATTTTTTACAACATTACAATCGTTTTCTGAAATTAATTCAGCTATTTCAATAATGTAAGAAAAGTTTTCCGGAGAATATGATTTGCGCATTTTAAATATTTTACTGAATATTCCCATAGAAACCTCTCTTGTTATAATTATTTCATGGATTCTCTTGTATAGTCAAGAAGTCCGCCTGCAAGCATGATATCCTTTGTACGTCCGGAAAGCTCGCAGAGAACCGGAATTTCCTTTCCGTTTGTTTTATTGAGAAGAGTAAGTTCGGTTCTACCTTCTTCAACAGCCTTGCGTACGTCTGCAAGCACAAGCTCGTCCCCCTGATTGATGAGGTCGTAATCTGCTTCGTTTACAAACGTAAGTGGAAGAATACCTGCATTGATAAGGTTTGCACGGTGAATACGAGCAAATGATTTAACTACAACAGCCTTAACTCCGAGATAAAGAGGAGCAAGTGCAGCGTGTTCACGGGATGAACCTTGTCCGTAGTTTGAACCGCCTACGATAATGCTCTTGCCGAGTGCTTTTGCTCTCTCAGGGAAGCTTTCATCGCATACAGCAAAGCAGTGCTGGGAGATCTTCGGAATATTTGAACGAAGCGGAAGGATCTTTGCTCCGGCAGGCATGATATGGTCAGTTGTGATATTGTCGCCGACTTTAAGAGAAACAGGAGCGTAGATAGTGTCCATAAGAGGAGCAGTTTCCGGATATGGCTTTATGTTTGATCCGCGAAGAATCTCAACGCTGTCCATTTCCTCAACAGAAGCAGGAGGAACGACCATATTATCGTTGATAGAGAAGATTTCGGGAAGCTTGAATTCCGGCATATCGCCAAGTTCACGAGGATCTGTGAGATAGCCTGTGATAGCGGAAGCGGCAGCCATTTCAGGTGAAACAAGGTAGATCTGTCCGTCCTTTGTTCCGGAACGTCCCTCGAAGTTTCTGTTGAATGTACGAAGCGAGATTCCCTTTGAATTAGGCGACTGTCCCATTCCTATACATGGACCGCAGGCGCTTTCAAGGATTCTTGCACCGGCTTCAATAAGGTCTGATAATGCGCCGTTCTGAGCAAGCATATTGAGAACCTGCTTTGAACCTGGGGCAATTGAAAGAGAAACATCAGGGTTAACTGTTTTTCCTTTAAGGATATGAGCTACCTTGAGCATATCAAGGAGAGAAGAGTTTGTGCATGAACCAATACATACCTGATCGATTTTAAGTCTGCCGATCTCTTCAACGCTCTTAACGTTATCAGGCGAATGAGGACAGGCTGCAAGCGGAACAAGTTCGCTGAGGTTGATTGTAAGTTCTTCATCGTATACAGCGTCTTCATCAGCTGCAAGAGGAGTCCAGGCTTCTTCACGGCACTGAGCCTTGAGGAACTGCTTTGTGATCTCATCTGACGGGAATATCGAAGTTGTTGCGCCAAGCTCTGCACCCATGTTTGTTATAGTTGCACGCTCCGGAACGGAGAGAGTTTTAACGCCTTCGCCGCAGTATTCGATAACTTTTCCTACGCCACCTTTAACAGAAAGTCTTTTCAGAACTTCAAGAATAACGTCCTTAGCAGCAACCCATGGCTGAAGCTTTCCTGTGAGTTCAACCTTAACGACCTTCGGGCAGGTAATGTAATATGCACCGCCGCCCATAGCAACGGCAACATCAAGTCCGCCTGCGCCGATAGCTATCATACCAATACCGCCACCGGTAGGAGTATGGCTGTCTGAGCCGATAAGAGTTTTTCCGGGGATTCCGAATCTCTCAAGATGAACCTGATGACAAATACCGTTTCCGGGACGTGAAAAATAAATTCCGTGCTTCTTAGCAACACTTCCGATAAAACGGTGGTCGTCAGCATTCTCAAAACCACTCTGGAGTGTATTATGGTCTATGTAAGCGACAGAACGCTCCGTTTTAACACGAGGTACTCCGATAGCCTCGAATTCGAGATAAGCCATAGTACCTGTAGCGTCCTGAGTAAGAGTCTGGTCGATACGGATTCCGATCTCCTGACCCTTTACATATTCGCCGTCAACAAGGTGAGCCTTGAGGATTTTTTCTGTTAAAGTTAAACCC
>CAJKFZ010000336.1 GCA_905199285.1 uncultured Ruminococcus sp. | reverse complement strand
CCAAATACAGCGATGTTTCAGTGCGATACGTTTCTAAAATCGAAGAGCTTGGCGAACCGGATATGATTATAATTCCCGGAACTAAGAGTACTCTTGCCGATATGAAATGGCTTAGAACCAGCGGACTTGAAGCTGCTGTGAAGAAATGTGTTTCTCACGATATCCCGATTTTTGGAATCTGCGGCGGTTATCAGATGCTTGGCAGAAAAGTTTCCGATCCTGAAAATACAGAGGGAGGCGGAGAAATTTCCGGAATGGGACTTCTTGATACCGAAACTATTTTCAGAAAAAATAAAACAAGAACACGAATCACCGGGGAAATACTTAGTGCAGACGGGTTCTTTTCCTGCATTTGCGGAGCTTCTTTCGAGGGATATGAGATTCATATGGGAGACACTTTGGTTAAAGGAAATCCGCTTGCCTATCTCTCAGACGGGCGTAAAGACGGTTCGTATCAAAAAAATATTGCCGGAAGCTACGTCCACGGATTCTTTGACAAAAAAGAGATCTCAGGAAATATCGTTAAAGCGTTGTTCCGTAAAAAAGGACTTGAATACGGCGGAGCGTCAATTGACAGAAAGGCTTACAAGGAGAGTCAATACGATATTCTTGCCAATGCAGTTCGTGAAAATATTGATACGGAGCTTCTTTTCAGAATTCTCATGGAGGGCGTTTAAATGGGACTTACACATATTTACTGCGGAAATGGCAAGGGAAAAACCTCCGCCGCAATGGGACTTGCCCTTCGTGCGGCAGGAGCAGGGATGAGAGTTCATATTGTCCAGCTATTAAAAGGCAGCGAAACATCTGAACTGAATACGCTTGCTTTGATTCCGAACATAACCGTAAGACGCTGTGACAAAGATTACGGGTTCACTTTTTCAATGAGCAGCAGTGAAAAGATAGAGCTTACTAACTGTCACGACCGGCTGTTGAGCGAAGCGGAAAAGCTGATGAATAATGGCGAAATTGATGTTCTGATAATTGACGAATTCAATGCAGCTTACAAATACGGGTTGGTTGATATTGAGCTTGCCGACAGGATAGTCCTTAAAAAAAATCCCGAAACAGAGCTTGTTCTGACAGGTCGGGATCCGCAGGAAAAATTTTTGCAGGCGGCAGATTACATAAGTGAAATTATAGCTGTTAAACATCCGTATTCGTGCGGAACGGGAGCAAGAAAGGGGATCGAATACTGATGAATGGAATTGAATTTGTATTGCCGGAAGATATCGAAAAACGCAGTTTTGAAATAATTGAACAGGAGCTTTCCGGAAGAGAAATTGATGAGAAGATCAAGCCGGTGGTCATGCGTGTGATTCATACAACTGCGGATTTTGAATATTTCGACAATCTCAAGTTTTCGGAAAACGCAATTGACAAAATCCTTGAATTGATACAGGAAGGCATTGTTTTCGTAACCGATACAAATATGGCTTTATCAGGAATTAATAAGCCTGCTTTGAGAAAGCTCGGATGCGAAGCTTACTGTTTTATGTCGGACAGTGACGTTGCTTCTGCGGCAAAATCAGAGCAGACAACAAGAGCTGTGGCTTCGGTCGATAAGGCGGCAGCTATGGGAAGAAAGATAATTTATGTTGTCGGAAATGCGCCGACGGCTTTGGTAAGGCTTTTTGAGCATATTCAAAAGGGAGATTTTACCCCTGCGGCAGTTATCGGAGCTCCGGTTGGATTTGTGAATGTGGTTCGTTCAAAAGAGCTTATTATGCAGACTGATGTGCCGTATATCGTTGCAGAGGGCAGAAAAGGCGGAAGCGGAGTTGCAGCGGCAATATGCAACGCTCTTCTTTATATGGCAGGCGGCAGAGCCGTTTGATTTGGCAAAATTACCTTAATAAAGCATCTGATGGCGAAAAAACAGTGCAAACCGACAATTTGTGCAGATGCTTATTGAAAATGGTATCGCTTTATGATATAATTTGATTAAGGTTTGTATACATACCGTAATCAAAAATTTAAGGATCTGTTTTCATAAGATATGCGTGCAGATTTTCGGGTCGATTACAAGGAGAAAATTTGCAGGCATACTGACGTATGGCAAGTTTTTTTGACGAAGTAAGCGGCAAAATTTGCCGAAAAGATGTGCACATTATCTTGTGAAGACAGGCTCTAAACAATTGAATAGGTAAGCGGTGCTTCGGAATGTTCAGGCATTGTCCGGAGGTAAAAGGGAAACAGGTTTGAATCCTGTACGATCTCGTCACTGTGTAGGAGGAGCGTATTGCTATTATGTCACTGATTTTGTCGGGAAGGCGGCAATTGCGTGAAGATACCCAAGTCAGGAAACCTGCCGTTTATTAGTACAGGGACGTGTTTTACGTTTCAGATCACGAGGTATTGGTCGTACATTTTTCAAACGCCGCTTTTGACGGGGTTTGTTTCTTGTACCCTTTTTCAGCCGATTAAGGGTATTTTTATTGCCGATTTCAATGCCTCCGAAAAATGTTAGTCGGAGGAAAAATTATGAAAATTAAAAAAATTACTGTAATGCTTATCGCTATTGCCGCAACAGCTTCAATGATGACAGCCTGCGGAAGCAAAACTTCTGAAAGTTCTTCAACTGAGAAGTCATCCGAAACTACAACGGTTGATAATTCCGCAGAAGAGGATGACGATGAAAATTACGAG
>CAJKFZ010000335.1 GCA_905199285.1 uncultured Ruminococcus sp. | reverse complement strand
TGACACTCCTTTGCTCTTTATATTTTTTCTGATGATTTCAAGGAAAGACACTTGCCAATAACATCACCTGTTTTCAGATACTCATAAGACGGAAAATCAAACAGTACAGGCTTAAGACCGTGATAGTCAATCTTTCCACTTTGATTCAGACAGTTTTCTTCCACATAAGTGTTGTCAATTGTACAGATAAAACTTTCAAAATTCGGAGTATTGTAAATATCAACCACACTACACTCCATTGTAAGAGGAGCTTTTTTGATAATTGGTGTTCCGCTTTCACCAAGCTCGTAATCAAATAACTCGGATTTATCCATCTTTGCTCCGCTGACTGAACCGGAATAATCTGCCTGTGGCAGAATTTCCTCACTCACAATGTTGACTGAAAGTTTCTTGCCGCTTTTAATAATGCTATTGATAAAATGGGATGCAGCAAGGCTGACAAGAACCCTGTCATGTCCGATAATTCCAATGTGGGCAACCAACGTCCAAGTGGGTTTCTCAACATTCATTGCTCCTATCACTGTTACAGGCATGGGGTATAACGCTAACTGTGAACCAATATTCTTCTTCATATAATAATCCTCCTTGCAAATTGCATTCTGACACCGTGTCATCATTTATATTATACCTTCTTTCTGACACTGTGTCAATACGATTTTGAAAATTTCATCTTTCTATCACAAAAATAAAGTGCTTTAAAAATTTGTTTTATTTAGGTCTTGTTTGAAAAATAGCTCTAATAATGTTATACCGGATATGATAGATGCTTCAGTAATGATTGCAACTATATTTTGCATTTTCACATATCTCCTTATTTTTCATTAATGCGTTTGATAACTTTAGCCGGAACGCCTGCCGCAATCCTATTTGCAGGAACATCTTTTGTAACGACTGCTCCTGCACCGATTACAGCATTGTCGCCAATCGTAACCCCCGGAAGAACAGCAGCATTTGAACCGATCCAAACATTTTTACCTATTTTTATTGGCTTCGGTATCATGCTCTTCCGCTTTGCAGGATTCAAATCATGATTCAAGGTCGCAAGCACGACATTATGTCCGATAAGTGTTCCGTCTCCGATTGTGATGCCTCCCTGATCCTGAAACTTACAGCCCGCATTGACAAATACACATTTACCAATATGAATATTTTTTCCGCAGTCCGTATAAAATGGCGGAAACATTGCAAATCTTTCATCAATCTCATGTCCCGTAAGCTCGGACATTAGCTTCCGGATTTCTTCCGGCGTATGATAAGAACCGTTCAGCTCGGCTGTAATACGCAAAGCCTCCTGACTGACCTTGTGCATAAACTGGTGTACCTCAGAATCTCCCTCAATCAGCTTGCCGCTGTTCAGATGCGTTAAAAAATCTTTTAAATCCATAGTGTCACATACTTTCTCTTAAAATTTCCATAATTGCTTCTTTGGTAAAAGTCTTATAGCTGCCCTCCATTACGAACCACTCTGACATAAACGGGCAAAATTCTGCTGCAATAAGCAGACAGTGCAGAGTGCAGGCTGTCAAGGACATTCTTTCCAAAGTAAAGCTTTGTAGGGTTTGAGTAAGTAAAGTTGCCTAACATAACAATTCCTCCATAAAAGTTTTTTGTTATTTTCAGTATATCACGTATTCACTGAAAAAGCAAATACCTATATTGAATAATCTGCTATGCTTGACAGTTATATTAAAATCTGCTACAATACTCATAATGGAGGTGCTTAACAGTGGAGATCAGAGTATTACAGTATTTTCTTGCCGTTGCAAGAGAACAGAGCATTTCAGGAGCTGCGGAAGCTCTGTTTCTTTCTCAACCCACGCTTTCAAGACAGTTAAAAGATCTTGAGGAAGAACTGGGAAAACAGCTTTTTATTCGTGGAAACCGAAAAATTACGCTCACTGAAGAAGGCATGATTCTTCGCAAACGTGCAGAGGAAATTATAGAACTGATAAAAAAAGCCGAAAGTGAAATTGCACTTTCGGATGAAATGATTACAGGCAATATCTATATCGGTTCGGGCGAAACAGACGGAATCAGGTTGATTGCCAAAGCTACGAAAAGTTTACAGTCGGAATATCCGTTGATTCATTATAACATTATCAGCGGCGATGCAATTGATATTATGGAGCGTCTTGACAGAGGACTTATTGATTTTGCTCTGCTGCTTGACCCTGTGGATGTAACAAAATATCATTACATTAAATTTCCGATCAAAGATGTCTGGGGCGTGTTGATGCGGAGAGATTGTGAACTTGCAGATAAGAGCAGCATATCTCCGGAGGATTTATGGGATAAGCCATTAATTGTTTCCAGACAGGCTGTTGATGGCAGTGAACTGACAGAGTGGCTGAAGAAAGAAAAATCCCAGCTGAATATTACAGCTATTTATAATCTTGTATATAACGCTTCCATTCTTGTCGAAGAAGGTATGGGATATGCACTTTGTCTTGATAAACTGATCAACGTAACCGGCGACAGTCAGCTTTGCTTTAAACCTCTGTGCCCTAAAATGGAGATAGAAATGCGTCTGGTATGGAAAAAACATCAGGTCTTTTCAAAAGCTGCTGAAAAATTTTTGATGCAAATTCACGACATTTTCAAGTGAAGTATCCTAGAAATCGATTTTAATAAATTCAATCATAAAACGATAACCTCTAAAATAAAACGTTAGCCTTGAAAAATAAAAC
>CAJKFZ010000334.1 GCA_905199285.1 uncultured Ruminococcus sp. | reverse complement strand
GGTGGAACTCGGCGAGCAGGCGTTTTCGCAGGATAATAATAAATGCTGTTACCCTGCCAATATTCAAAATTTCCCTTGACCTTTTCAAAAAAAAGGTGTAAAATAGTAAATAGGATTATACGGAATGCGATTCGTGATCCGTAAATATAAAATGGAGGCTGTTTAAAATGTCAAAAAATTTTATCGTTGAAACATCTGCACGTCACGTCCACGTTACTCAGGAGCATCTTGAGATACTCTTCGGCAAGGGCTATGAGCTTACAAAGAAAAAAGATCTTTCCCAGCCGGGTCAGTTTGCCTGCGAGGAAAGAGTTACAGTTGTAGGTCCTAAGAAGGAACTTGCAGGAGTTTCTATCCTCGGACCGGTACGTCCTGCTACACAGGTTGAACTTTCCGCTACAGACGCACGTTCTATCGGAATTGTCGCTCCTATCAAGGAATCAGGAGATATTGCCGGTTCAGGCGCTTGCAAGCTTATCGGTCCTGCCGGAGAAGTTGAAATTTCCGAGGGCGTTATCGTTGCAAAAAGACATATCCACCTCACTCCTGCTGACGCTGAAGAACTTGGAGTTAAGGATAAGGACGTTGTATGGGTTAAGGTTGCAACTCCTGAAAGAAGCGCAGTTCTCGGCGATGTAGTCTGTCGTGTTTCCGAGAGCTATGCTCGTGCAATGCACATTGATACTGATGAATCCAACGCTATCGGCGCTCCGAGAGAGCTTTACGGCGAAATCGTTGAGATTGGCTGATTAACAGACATAAGAGCGTACGGAAGGATTCGTGCGCTCTTTATTATTAATAATCCACAAAAGGAGTGAAAACCAATGAACAACCGCAACCTAACCATGCTCGTCGATTTTTACGAGCTTACTATGGCAAACGGATTTTTTGAAAACGGACGTGGAAACGAAATCGCTTATTTCGATATGTTTTTCCGAAAAGTACCCGATAATGCCGGATATGCGGTAATGGCAGGAGTACAGCAGGTCATCGAATACCTTAACGCTCTCGAATTTACCGCTGAGGATATTGAGTATCTCCGCAGCAAAAATATGTTTTGCGAGGATTTCCTCGAATATCTGAAAAATTTTCACTTTGAATGCGATGTATGGGCGATTCCGGAGGGAACTCCTATTTTTCCGAACGAACCGCTTATAACGGTCAAAGGGCCTGCAATTCAAGCGCAGTTTATCGAAACAATGATCTTGCTCACCGTCAATCACCAGTCGCTTATTGCAACAAAGGCAAACAGAATTGTCGAAGCCGCTCAGGGCAGACCTGTAATGGAATTCGGTTCACGGCGTGCTCAAGGATACGACGGAGCAATTTACGGTGCAAGGGCTGCCTATATCGGAGGCTGCGCTGGAACTGCCTGCGCCATTTCAGACCGTGATTTCGGAGTTTCTGCTCTCGGAACTATGGCTCACAGCTGGATCCAGCTCTTTCCGACCGAGCTTGAAGCATTTCGTGCCTATGCTAAGGTTTATCCTGATAGCTGCACTCTGCTTATTGACACGTACAGTGTACTCAAATCAGGAGTTCCCAACGCAATAACGGTCTTTAAAGAGCTTGAAGCACAGGGACATAAAGGTGTTGGAGTTCGTATCGACAGCGGGGATATCGCTTATCTATCCAAAAAAGCAAGAAAAATGTTCGATGAAGCCGGTCTTGATTACATAAAAATCGTTGCTTCAAACTCGCTCGATGAGTTTATCATCCGTGACCTTATCGTGCAGGGAGCAAAAATAGACAGTTTCGGCGTCGGCGAACGACTCGTAACATCTAAATCCGAGCCTGTTTTCGGCGGAGTTTACAAACTTGCGGCTGTTGAGGAAAACGGCGAGCTTATCCCCAAAATCAAAATTTCGGAAAATATCGTAAAGATAACAAATCCATCTTATAAGAAAGTATGGAGACTTTTCGATAACGGCTCCGGAAAAGCTATCGCCGATGTTATAACTCTTGCCGACGAAATTATCGATGATTCAAAACCATACACTATTTTTGATCCGGAACAGACCTACAAGAAAACTACACTCACAGATTTTACGGCAAAACAGCTTCAGGTTCAGATTTTTGAAAAGGGAAAATGTATTTACAATTCCCCTGATGTTGAAACTATAAAGTCTTACTGCCGTGAACAGCTTGAAACTATCTGGGATGAGGTAAAGCGATTCGAGAATCCTCATGAATATTATGTCGACCTCTCACAACCGCTCTGGGAATTGAAAAACAGGCTTCTTTCCGAACATTTCAGCAGATAAGGAGATTCATATGCAGCATTTTGGATTGTCCATGCTCTGGTTCTGGCTGGCATATATTCTGGTGACATCCGTTGGAATAGGTCACACTGTTTTCAATATTCTGGTGCTTCATTACGGTCATATGGATGAAAACAGTATGGGGGAGGGGTATGAGAAAACAAAGCCGTGGCATCCGCTTTACAATATAATTATTTTTCCGTTTTTCGGCTGGCTTTATATGAACGGATTTGCTGAACCGACTCTCGGTGAAGCTCTCATAACTGGAGCAATCTGGGCAGGAATATGTATCGTTTTCGACCTTTTCGGCTGGGTTATCATAAAGCATCCGTGGAGCTTATCGTTCAGACAGTTCTACGTTGAATATCAGCCTTGGATAACGCTTATCTACATTGCAATTTTCATAGCTCCTGTTATTGGATATCTGTTTGCAAAATAATTAAAA
>CAJKFZ010000333.1 GCA_905199285.1 uncultured Ruminococcus sp. | reverse complement strand
CTATAACTACATTTATTGATATCATAGGAATGAGATCAGGATAATTCTCTATAATATTTTTCAAGTTTTTTTCTATAAAACTAAAAGTCCCCTTGCCTGAAGCTGCAAATTTCCTTGATCTATTGTGTGTTTCAGGTGGTCCATCAAGACTTATCATAAAATGAAAATTATGCTTTGAAATGAAATTCAGAACATCGTCTGTAAGAAGCGAACCGTTTGTAGTTAAAGTAAACGAAATCTCTTTGCCTAAAAATATTTTTTCTGCATAATCTACAGCTTCTTTAATAAGATTAAAGCTAAGAAGCGGTTCTCCTCCATAAAATCCTATACACACACTGTCTTGCTCTATAGAATGTTCCGCAAAAAAATCAATTGCTTTCTTTGCAGTCTCCATTGACATGATTTTAGAACCGTGTTCACGATTATTATCAAATTCCGCAGTTGTATACGGACAGTACGAACATCTAAAATTACATTGCTGTGTAACTTGAAGTGTAATCTGTGTAATGTTCTTTTCAAGATGATAACTAAGTCTATTTGATTCGGAATGTATTATTTTTTTAGCACGATTGTCTGATAAATATCCTTTTTTCTTTAAAAAATTAATCTGATCTTTAACTGATTCGGAAGGTGTTTCATCCGACTGATTATTTAGATAGTTATACAATTCTTCCGAAATCTTTATGACTTGATTTGTATTAACATCATAAATGTAATTGTTAAACGGCGACTTAACAAGTTTAATAAAAGGTTTTGAATCCATCTTTTCTCCTCTATTCTTTAAAATTTTTTATTACTGAACTATATATTTCTGATACGGATTTTCCCTCCACCATAATCACTGAAGTATCTTCTTCAGTTATATAAGGTACTTGTCCATCAACATCAGTGAAAATAATATCAAAAGGAATTGAATTCCTTATTATTTCTTTATTGCTGAATCCTGCGATTATAATATCACAACAGCTGAATTTCGTTAGGAATAAAAGATATTTTAATATGTCCGTTTCAGGAAATTTAAAAAGACCATTTTCATGGCTGCTGCAATATATTGCTTTGTATTCATTATAAATAAAGAGCAAGTTCAGTTCTTTTGCCAATGAAGCTGCCGAAGACTCATCTTTCATAAATACGCCTATCAAAGGAACTGTGATATCTTCCTCGTTAATATCCATATATTCCTTAAAAGATCCAGCTGATACATGACATACAGCATTTTTCTTAAGCTTCTCTTTAACTTTTTCAATAGACATATTCGAATCTTTGCGTAATATTTCTATTACTTTTGCAGTTATAACAGGTGCTGAAAAACTATTTGAGCGTTCAATAAATTCAAGTTTGCCTCCAATTCGTATTAGATGATTAGCCGGTGCACGAAAATTGACATTATCGATTGCATCATCTACATACAAATAATTAAAATCCTTTTCTCGATTATCCTCTTTTACGCCAATAACACCATCAATGCAAGCAGGATATGTCAAAGTTCCCTCATTGTTCAATGCAGCAACTATGACATTCTCTTTTTCCAGAAGTACATTTATTTTTGTTTCTATTTCAGGAAAATCACTATATTCCCTTGTACCTAAACTCAGATGAATAAGTTTTACACCCTGTTCCTCACAAAATTCAAGCGCTCTTATAAACTGTTCATGCGAACTTCTCCCTGTTTCTATATTTATAATTTGTATATTCAACCAATGAATATCACTTATATCTGTATACTTATTTATCACAGACATACATAAAGTTGCGTGTATTCCATACTTGACACTTAAATCAGATTCTGTAACTTTAAGATTACGAGATATTATAAAGTTTGAAACATTTCTGAACAAAGCGGGATTCGCCCCATCGTCTATTATAGCTGCTTTGATATACTTCATTTTATCACCTGTCATAAATACTTTTCAGCTTGAAGATTAAATAAATGAGCATATTTCTTATCAAGGGCTATAAGCTCATGATGAGTTCCTTCTTCAACAATTTCACCATTGTCTATAACAATGATTCTGTCGCAGTTCTTGACATTTGAAAGACGATGAGATATAAGTATTGCACCTTTATTTTTGTAAAGTTCTTCAAACTGTCTGAAAAGCTGATCTTCAGACTCTGCGTCAAGAGCTGATGATGGTTCATCAAGAATATAAAGTTCAGCTTCACGAAAAAAGGTTCTTGAAAGTGCTATCTTCTGCCATTGCCCGCCTGAAACAGTGATGACATCTGCTTATTATTAATTATAACACTTGGTATCAACGTCACTATTATAATAAAAGGCAAATACCAGTTCCATAATGCTGTATTAACAAAAGCGATAATAAAGTGAATGGAAGACTTAAATAACGCAAATACTTGAAATGACGTAAAAATTATCATTGAACTATTCATGTCAACATCGTTCAAAGTGTCAAAAAACTGGGGCATATCGAAATTCTTCATATCCAATGAACCAGCCCTGTCCATTATCTGTCGTTTGGCACAGGCACTCAGCTTTTCATTATACATTCCCTCAAGATAATTTTTTAGTGATGCTGCTCCTTTTCCACACCCCTGAAGAAAGATCATAACAATTACAAAAATGATAAATAACTTTAATATCATCCCACTGCCATTATGACTTATTCCATAATTATCAGAAAGAATATCTATCAGTTTGCTTGAAAAATATATCCCAGCAAAAGGTATAACTATTGAAAAAATATCAATGATCAAATGCAGGAAA
>CAJKFZ010000332.1 GCA_905199285.1 uncultured Ruminococcus sp. | reverse complement strand
CTATAATTTTTTTAATTAATTTTTTCGGGACATTATTTTTCAGAAGCGGCTCACCACCTGTGTTTCTCTTTCTGATAATAGTTATTCTCTGCATTGCCCTGATCAAGAAAAATTAAGAACTTGTGTTCATAGGAAAGGTGTGCGGATTTTCAAGGACTTTTAACTCAGCAAGCATCAAATTATACCGAAAAGACGTATAGCTTATCCCATGATACAAGTTCTAATACAAAGCAATTATGATATAGGAGATTATTATGACTATTTTTAAATGTAAAATGTGCGGCGGCTCACTTGATGTCGTAACCGGAATGACTGTATGCCAGTGCAGCTACTGCGGAACTTCCCAAACACTCCCATCGGTCGATAACGAAAAGCTCCGCCAGCTTTTTGAACGTGCTAACTATTATCGTATGAACAGCGAATTTGACAAAGCTTCTATGGTTTATGAAAATATAATTTCAGAAGCTCCGAAGGAATCCGAAGCTCACTGGGGAAGCTGTTTATGTCGATACGGCATCGAATACGTTGAAGATCCTAAAACAGGTCAAAGGATACCTACTTGTCACAGAACGCAGTTTTGCTCTATACTTGATGATCCCGAATACCTTTTGGTTTTAAAATATGCCGACAGCTCAGCTTATTCAGTTTATCGTGACGAAGCAGTACAAATCGACCGTATTCAGAGAAAAATCCTCGAAATTTCCAGCCACGAAGAGCCTTTCGATATTTTTATATGCTACAAAGAAACCGATAATGCAGGCGGACGTACTCCCGACAGCGTTATCGCTCAGGATATTTACGAATCGCTTACCGATAAGGGGTATAAAGTTTTCTTCTCAAGAATAACTCTTGAAGATAAGCTTGGTCAAGAATATGAACCGTATATTTTTGCCGCTCTTAACAGCTCACAGATCATGCTTGTTGTCGGTACTAAACCGGAGCATTTTAATGCAGTCTGGGTAAAAAATGAATGGTCAAGATTTCTTGATCTCGCTCAGCAGGGACAGAAAAAAATCGTTGTTCCATGCTATCGTGATATGAGTCCTTACGATCTTCCCGAGGAACTTACAGTTTTACAGTCACAGGACGTTTCAAAGATCGGCTATATGCAGGATCTTCTCCGTGGAATAGAAAAAATCCTCACAGCTGGTACTGTTTCTGCAACAGCAGCTTCTGTCGGAACAGATTCTCTTGTTGATCGTGCTTTTATTTTTCTTGAAGATAAGAACTGGCAGAGTGCGGACGAATACTTTGAAAAGGCTCTCGACAGCAATCCACGAAACGCCCGTGCGTATCTCGGTAAACTCATGTCGGAACTGAATATCTCTTATGAAAAAGATTTCCGTAATATCGGAAAGACTATCGGTAATTTCGGAAATTTTACAAAAGCCATGCGGTTTGCGGACGACTCATTTAAAGATAAACTTAAAGAACTCGAAATGCTCGCACGTTTCGGTTATGCAGAATCGCTTCTTAAAGAAGATCGCTCCAGAAGCGACGCTTTGAAAGCACGGGAAATTTTTAGGGAACTTGGCAATTTTGGCGATTCAGTCCGCTATACTGAAATTGCAAACCGAAAGATCTCCGAAATCGAACAGAATAATTTTCGTTCCGCAAAGACTCTTATTGATTCTCCTGAGAACGGCGGTGACTACATAAAAGCGCTAAAACTTCTTGAAGACGCATCCGGAATTGCTGAAACTCCTACGCTCATCATGCAGTGCGAAACGGCTCTGGAGGAACTTTACAATAGTGCCATTAAAGAAATGGAAAACGCAAAGTGCTCCGCCGACTTTGCAAAGGTTCAGAAAATTTTCGAGGATATAAGCGGATATAAAAACTCCGGAAGTCTGGCTTTCCGCTGTCTTACGAGCGTGCAGGGACTCAGCAACTACGAACAGGAATCAGCCGATGAGGAAAGAAGAAAGGCTGAAGCTGCTGAAGTGGAAAAGCAGATTCTTATCAAAGCTGAAAAAAATCAGAAGCGTGAGAAGCTCCGCAATTCAAGAACCGTTTTGCTTTCTGTTTTTACGGCAGCATCCGCCGCTGTTACCTATTATTTATACAATAAAGCCAATGGATATGATTATGTGCTTGCTTCGGATTATGTTCCTGTTACTGTCGTTTCTTCTTTTATTCTTACATTTTTGCTGATATATCTTGAGGTAAGAGTTAAGGGCAGATCAGATATCAATAAGATACTGCCTCAAAAACTTGCAGTTCTTTTAACAGCTCTCGAAGGAGCTTATATAATGACGATGTCCTACGATACACTCATTGCAGGAGCATTTATGATTTTGATTCACTCAATCGCTGTATTTCTTGCAATTAAAATCGGAAAACGGTCTTATCTCAGGTATTATGAATAAACAAAAAGCTGTTGCACAAAATGTGTAACAGCTTTTTGTTATCATACTTTTTCCCAACGAGGAGTATGAGGCATATTGGGTTTACCAGACGGATGACATTTGCAGTATCCATTTATAACTGGTGGAAAGGATGGTTCTTTATTGGTTCCAGGATTTTCGCCAAATGTACCTCTTGCCTTACACCAAAAGCATACAGATTGAAACATTGCCATTAATATTCACTCCCTTCATAATCAAAATATTTATGCTGTAAATATTCAAGCTTGTCCTGATATTCAATACTATCCTCTGAATATCCGGTTTCCTGCTCAAATTTAAGCATTTCAGCATCAATCTTCCATTGTTGCATTTTATTTC
>CAJKFZ010000331.1 GCA_905199285.1 uncultured Ruminococcus sp. | reverse complement strand
ATATATTGCTATAATAGTATTATAATCTGTTTAAAAGGGGAAGTTTTATGAAGATTCTTGTTGTTATTGATATGCAGAATGATTTCATAACCGGTGTTTTAGGTAATGCAGACACTGTTTCTGTAGTCAGTAAAGTGGTGAAGAAGATAAACGATTTTCATGAGGATGAAAAGGATGGAAGGATTATTGCAACACTTGATACACATTATGAAAATTATCTTTCAACTCAGGAAGGAAAAAATCTTCCTATTCCTCATTGTATACAGGGAACAGATGGTTGGAATTTAGTAAATAAGATTAAATCCGTACTTTCAGAAAAAGATGTAATGATAAATAAAAATACGTTTGGAGCAATTGATTTGCCGGATGTAATCGGAAAAATGGGAGCAGTAGATGAAATACAGATCGTCGGAGTGTGCACCGATATTTGTGTTATTTCGAATGCAATAATATTAAAGGCGGCTTTCCCGGAAGTTCCGATAAAAGTAATAGCAAGCTGTTGCGCTGGAGTTACTCCTGAGAGCCACGAAAATGCATTAAATGCTATGAAAGTATGTCAAATTAATATTAAAAAATAAAAAATAATTATGAAAGAAAAATCTATGAAAAATAATATTGCTAAAAAATATGAGTTTAATTCAGAACGTGTAGCAAATGAAGTTGTAGAATGGGTGAGAGCATATTTTGAAAAAAATGCTGCGCCATATACAAAGGCTGTAATTGGAATTTCTGGAGGTAAAGACAGTTCTGTCGCAGCAGCAATTTGCGTTAAGGCTCTTGGAAAAGACAGAGTTATTGGAGTTCTTATGCCTCAGGGCGAGCAGTCGGATATCGAATATAGCCGTCGCTTAGTCGAATTCCTTGGTATTAGATCTTATACAATTAATGTTGGTGAAACAGTAAAAACTTTTATGAATGAGCTTAAAATACATATTGAACCTTCAAATCAGGCTATTGTCAATACTCCAGCCAGAATCCGCATGACAACTTTGTATGCTGTGGCAGCAAGTGTCGGAGGCAGGGTAGTTAATACCTGTAATTATTCCGAAGATTGGGTCGGATATTCAACCAAATATGGAGATGCAGCTGGTGATTTCTCACCCCTTTCAGATTTGACGGTAACTGAGGTTCTCGCAATTGGCGATGTACTTGGACTTCCCTATGATATTGTCCACAAAGTTCCAACTGACGGTCTTTGCGGAAAAACTGATGAGGAAAACCTCGGATTTACCTATGCACTGCTTGATAATTATATCAGAGGAATTGATGATCTTAGTGAATATCCCGATATAAAGGAAAAAATTGATCGACTCCATGCTGCAAATCTTCATAAGTTAATGCTTATGCCAAAATATGAGCATAAATTGGACTAATCCTATTATTTTATAAAAATAAGGCTGTTACACTTAGTGCAACAGCCTTTTAATTATGCAAAATCAATTATTTCATGGCATTTTTTATAGCAGCAAGAAGTTCGTCGTATGTTTCAAAGGCAGGAAGCTCAGGATTATCAGCCTTGATAGAATCTGTACTTTTAAAGAGGAAACCTGCTTTGCTTGCTTTGATCATTCCGAGATCATTGAAGCTGTCTCCGCTTGCAATAGTTTCATAACCGATAGACTGAAGAGCCTTTACTGTTGTAAGCTTAGACTGCTCGCAGCGCATTTTAAATCCTGTTATCTCACCGTTTTCAGCGACTTCAAGGGAATTGCAGAAAATTGTAGGCCATCCGAGTTTCTTCATAAGAGGAGCAGCGAACTGAGTGAAAGTGTCGCTGATGATTATAACCTGACAAATTGAACGCAGCTCATCCAGGAACTCTTTTGCACCGGGCATAGGATCAATTTTAGCGATTGTTTCTTGAATTTCTTTGAGTCCGAGACCATGTTCTTTAAGAATTCCCAGACGCCAGTTCATCAGTTTATCGTAATCCGGCTCGTCACGAGTAGTTCTTTTAAGTTCAGGAATTCCGCTTGTTTCAGCAAAAGCGATCCAAATTTCGGGTACGAGTACGCCTTCAAGGTCAAGACAAGTGATATACATAATTATTCCTCCAGTAAAATAAGTTTGAACTATCTTAATTATACTACAAAGTTATTATTTTGTAAAGCTTTAATGAAAATTAATTTTCTACAATTCATTTAAAATAATACTAATGGTTTCCATGCGAAATATAAGATTTATATCAAGTGTAGGTTAAATTTAGAAAATCAGCGCTTTTGTTGACTTTACAAAGTATCCCTTAGAATAATTTCCGGAAAACCGATACGTATTTAATTGACAAATATCAATAGTGATGTTATAATTACATATGGAAGAAAACATAAATACTTGTTTACTGAAATTTATATTATAACGGCAATCGGAGTGTTGTACACATGAAAAAAACAAAAAAGACTGCGCTTACAGCTGCGATACTTGCTGCGGCAATGAACCTTGCTGCCTGTGAAAATGATTCATCTGAAAAAAACAATCCTGATTCAGATGTTTTTGTAACAAAAGAATATCGTCCCGAGGATGATGAGATATATGATGTTTATGGACCTCCGATAGCATATGAAGATGAACAGTCACGTTAGATACTTAATATAAGCCTGAAAATGAAATATTTGCAACTGTATATGAATCTCCGGAATGTTTTTATGAATAATTGGAGCTGTAAATATGCTTGATTTAAATAAAAAAAATAATGATCTTTCCCGTTACATAGAAACTGGTCTTGCCGCTACTTCCGGACACGGAAATATTATGA
>CAJKFZ010000330.1 GCA_905199285.1 uncultured Ruminococcus sp. | reverse complement strand
TTGCAAAAGCACTTGCATTCTACATGAGTGTATGATATAATAAAAATATATATGCAATTATTAAGAAAAGAGGTTTTGTATAAATGGCAAAGGATAAAAAAATGGTCACCGAAATCACCGCTATGGACGAGGATTTCGCTCAGTGGTATACCGATATATGCAAAAAAACGGAGCTTGTTGAATATACAAGCGTTAAGGGATGCATGGTCATAAGACCTTACGGCTACGCTATATGGGAAAATATTCAGCGTATTCTCGACGGAATGTTCAAGGCTACAGGTCACGAAAATGTTTGTATGCCGATGTTTATTCCGGAAAGCCTGCTCCAGAAAGAAAAAGATCACGTTGAGGGATTCGCTCCTGATGCTGCATGGGTTACTTACGGCGGAAACGAAAAGCTTGAGGAAAGACTCTGCGTCCGTCCGACTTCCGAAACGCTCTTCTGCGAGCATTACTCTAATATAATTCACTCCTACCGTGACCTCCCAAAGCTTTATAACCAATGGGTAAGCGTTGTCCGCTGGGAGAAAACTACACGTCCGTTCCTACGTTCAAGGGAATTCCTCTGGCAGGAAGGTCACACTATTCACGCAACCGCTGAAGAGGCAATCGAGGAAACAGAGCGTATGCTCAACGTTTATGCCGAGTTCTGCGAAAACGCTCTTGCAATGCCTGTTGTAAAGGGTAAAAAGACCGAGAGCGATAAATTCGCCGGAGCTGTTTCAACATACGCTATCGAAGCTCTTATGCACGACGGTAAAGCTCTTCAGGCAGGAACTTCCCACTATTTCGGCGACGGATTCGCTAAGGCTTTTGAAATTCAGTACACCGACAAGGAAAATAAACGTGTGTTCCCGCATCAGACAAGCTGGGGCGTTACTACACGTCTTATCGGCGCAGTTATCATGACTCACGGCGATAACGAGGGTCTTGTTCTTCCGCCGGCTGTTGCTCCGGTTCAGGCAGTTATCATCCCTATCGCTCAGCACAAAGAGGGCGTTCTCGATAAGGCTAACGAGCTTAAAGAGCGTCTTGCCGCAAGCGGATGCCGTGTTAAACTTGATGACAGCGAAAACTCTCCGGGCTGGAAGTTCTCCGAATACGAGATGAAGGGTGTTCCGGTTCGTGTGGAGATCGGTCCTAAGGATATCGAGGCAGGTCAGTGCGTTATCGCTTCACGCTGGAACGGCGAAAAGGTCATCGTTCCGCTTGATAAGCTCGAGGAAACAGTTTCCGCCAAACTTATCGAAGCCCGTGACGGAATGTTCGCAAAGGCTCTTGCTAATCAACAGAAGAGAACCTACGCTTGCCGAACCATTGACGAGATAACAAAGTCGCTTGAAGAAAACGGCGACGGCTTCGTTAAGGCAATGTGGTGCGGCGAGGAAGCCTGTGAGGACGAGGTTAAGGAAAAAACCGGAGTTGGTTCAAGATGCATTCCTTTTGAACAGGAACAGCTCAGCGACAAGTGCGTTTGCTGCGGAAAACCTGCTAAGTGCATGGTTTACTGGGGCAAGGCTTATTAATTCAAAACAAAAATTGTCCCTGCGAGCTGTTCTTGCAGGGACTTTTTTCATATATATTCAAAGAAAGGTCATGGTCATATTGTCTAAAAAAGAAATTGCAAAAAGGTACATACTGCTTGTTATAAGCCTGTTTTTCTCCGCCGTCGGAGTCGCTTTCACCAAAAAAGCGGAGCTTGGAGTCTCCCCCATTTCGTCCACCGCTAATGTAATGAGCTATAAATTTTCGTCGTTGTCCCTCGGAACATGGCTTATCATATGGAACTGCCTTCTTATTCTGGGTCAAATTCTTATTCTCCGCAAAAAATTTCAGCTTATACAGCTTCTTCAGATTCCCCTTTCGTTCCTTTTCGGCTATTTTACGGACTTCGGTCTATGGCTCGTTTCGTTTATCCACGTGGACGCTTATCCGGTAAGACTTATAATGGTTTTTGCCGGAATAATAATTCTCGGTCTGGGAGTTTCTCTGTCCGTTACCGCAAACGTCATTATGAACTCCGGAGAAGCTTTCGTCAAGGCGGTTTCCGACACTATCCACAAGAGCTTCGGCAACGTTAAAATCGTTTTCGATGTAGGATGCGTCGTGACTGCGATTATTCTGTCGCTCATCTTCTTCAATTTCACTATCGTCGGAACAAGAGAAGGCACTATCATTTCCGCTCTGCTTACGGGAGTTGTGGTCAAGTTCTTTCAGAAATATCTGCATGAACCGGTTAACAAGCTCGTTTCATAATATACATAATAAAAGCTTCTGCATGGATTTGTGCAGAAGCTTTTTCTTTAAAAATCGAAATCGCTGTGAGTACCGGTTCGGGTAAGAGATAGTATCAATTTATCTTCACTTATACGATATACAAGAAGCCAATCAGGTTCAATATGACACTCACGATAGCCTTTCCAGTTTCCGGTTAAAGCATGGTCTTTGTTTTTTTCCGGCAATGGTTGCCCATTTGCTAATAATGAAACCACTTCTTTGAGCAAATTGATTTTAAATCCACGTTTAACAGCTAATTTATAATCCTTTTTAAATTGAGATGTACGCTTTATTTCATATTTCATTCGCTGTCTAACTCCTCAAACAAATCATCTACACTATTGAAACTTAATGATGTAGGATCATTTAACATCATTTCAGTTTCCATTCTTGCAATAGTGTTTTTGTCTGCAAAAAGCATTATACAGAGTATAAAGGACAGGTAGCTGTCATTAACGCAGACAGCACCACAACGCTTC
>CAJKFZ010000329.1 GCA_905199285.1 uncultured Ruminococcus sp. | reverse complement strand
AGTTAATTTATAGGGATTATCCCGAAAGGAGTATTAATTATGGGAATTATTCGTGCCGCTCTTGTCGGAGCAGGTTCAACTATGGCAGATCAGTGGATGGAATTTTACTCATACGATTCCATTCCGGCAAACGTTCTTGTTTTAAGAGCAAAAAAACAGGTCGGAAAGCATTCCTCAAATAAAAAGGGAAGCGATAAGATCATTTCTGACGGAAGTAAAATTGTTGTTAATGAAGGTCAGGCAATGATAATGGTTGACCAGGGAATGGTTGTCGAAATTGCAACAACTCCCGGTATTTATACATATAATTCTGCCGATTCGCCAAGTATTTTTTCAAGCTCGCTCGGCGAGGGACTGAAAAATACCTTCAAGGAAATGTGGGAACGTATCAAGTTCGGTGGAGACGCTGCAAAAGACCAGAGAATTTATTATTTCAATACTAAAGAGCTTCTTGATAATAAATTCGGAACTCAGAATCCTGTTCCGTTCAGAGTAACATATGCTGATCTCGGAAGAAGTTTTACTGTCGGAGTTCGCTGTAACGGTACTTATTCCTATCAGATAACAGATCCGGTTCTTTTCTATTCAAACGTATGCGGAAACGTAGCCGGAACTTACACAAGAGATAATCTTGATGCACAGTTAAAATCTGAATTCCTCGATTCTCTCCAACCGGCTTTTGCAAGTATTTCCGCAACAGGAATCAGATATGACGAGCTTCCGGGAAAGCAGAGAGAAGTAAGAGACGCTATGAAGCGTGAACTTACTGCTGACTGGATCGAGCGCAGAGGTATCACTCTTGGAGGAGTTTCAATCAATTCTGCAACTATTTCCGCTGAAGATACAAAAAGAATCCAGCAGTTTGAAGACAGAGCATGGAATGCAAATCCCTCTAACGCTGCTGCAACGCTCGTTGAAGCTCAGGCTCAGGCAATGCAGAATGCTGCAAGCAATCCTAACGGAGCAGCTATGGGATTCTACGGAATGGGTATGTCACAGCAAGCAGGCGGATTGAACGCTCAGAATTTATTCGCTATGGGAGCAGCTCAGCAGGCTCAGAATCAACAGACTGCATCTGCGGAAAACAACTCATGGAAATGCGATTGCGGAACATCCAATACAGGTAAATTCTGCGCTAACTGCGGTAAACCTAAGCCAGCGCCTGCCAATACTTGGAAATGTGAATGCGGAAGTGAGAACACAGGCAAATTCTGTGCAGAATGCGGAAAGCCAAAGCCGGCAAACTCCGGAATGGACGGATGGACTTGTTCCTGCGGAGCAGTAAACAAAGGAAAGTTCTGCGCTGAATGCGGCAGTCCCAAACCGGCAGGTGCACCTCTTTATAAATGTGATAAATGCGGCTGGGAACCGGAGGATCCGTTTAATCCTCCTAAATTCTGTGCTGAATGCGGAGATCCGTTTAACGATGCTGATATTATTAAGTAATCTTCAAAAGAGTTAGTGAGTTGATTTTATGTCAGAATTAATGGAATATCAGTGTCCATGCTGTTCGGCAAAACTTGAATTCAATACAGGAACGCAGAACATGAAATGTCCTTATTGTGATTCCGAATTTGATATTAATGCAGTTGTACAGCATGATAATGAAATTGCTTCAGAAAATGAAGAAATGAAATGGGACACTAACGCAGGAGGTCAGTGGAATGAATCGGAACTCTCTGGAATGAGCGTATACTTCTGCAAATCATGCGGAGCCGAAATAATGACTGATTCCACAACTGCAGCATCAAAATGTCCTTACTGCGACAGTCCGATAGTTATGTCGGGAAGCTTTGCAGGCGATCTTAAACCAGATTACGTCATTCCGTTCAAGCTTGATAAAGAAGCTGCAAAAGCTGCGCTGAATCATTATTTGGATGGAAAAATACTTCTGCCGAATGTGTTCCGTGAGGAAAATCACATTGATGAGATCAAAGGCGTTTACGTTCCGGTATGGCTTTTTGATGCCGAAGCAGACGCCAGAATGTCATTTAAGGCTGAAAAAAGAAGAACTTGGAACGATAATTCATATAATTACATCGAAACCAGTACATATTCGGCTTATCGTTCGGGTAAAGTTGCTTTTGAACTTGTCCCGGTCGATGGCTCTGAAAAAATGGACGATGATCTTATGGAATCTATAGAACCTTATAATTTTAAGGAAGCAGTGGATTTTAATACTGCTTATCTTTCAGGTTATCTTGCAGACCGTTATGATGTTTCAGCCGAGCAAAGTATAGGAAGAGCTAACGATAGAATACGAAAGAGTACAGAGGATGCCTTTAAAGAAACTGTTACCGGATATAGTTCTGTTCTGATAGAGAAGAGCAATATTAAATTAAATAACGGTAAAGCGAAGTATGCCCTTTATCCCGTATGGCTTCTTAACACAACATGGAACGGAGAAAAATACACATTTGCAATGAATGGTCAGACCGGAAAATTTGTAGGAAATCTGCCTGTTGATAAAGCAAAAGCGGCAAAATGGTTTGGTGCGATAACAGTTATCGGAACTGCTGTAGTGTACGCATTATCGTATTTTCTCGGACTTTAATAAATTAAAGGTGGGTTCGGTTCTGATATGAATATTCTTATTTCTTTAGCAATTGCTATTATAATTGCTGCAATTGTCGTTGGATGTATGATCTCTCAGCTGAAAACAGTAAGGCACAAAGCCGGAGCTTCTGATTATAAAAAGCAGGATAGCTTCAGATTAGACGAAAGAAGAGATACTTTTCTCTATAAACGAGTAACTAAAACTCCG
>CAJKFZ010000328.1 GCA_905199285.1 uncultured Ruminococcus sp. | reverse complement strand
CTGGAGGATATTGCTGAGTGGAAAGATTACGGCGAGCCGGATCTGATACTTTCGACTTCGGTTATTGTAACTCCGGAAAAACAAGCGCTTGGAATAGAGTCAAAGTATGAAATGGTTTATCTCGGTCAGAGCCGCAGATCTTTTAAAAATGATCAGATAACCGGAAATATTGTTATTTATGCGAGAAAAGATCTGGCTGAACAAATTGAAAAAAATGTATATTAGAGAGAATATATCGTCAGTAATTGATGAAAATTCTGTGTACTCTATTGACAAAATAAGACCGATAAAGTATAATATTGATAAAGAATTATGATACAGGGGGATATTAAATTGGCAAACTCAAAAGAAGATAAAGAGCTTGAAAAGATGTACCGTGAGCTTCGTGATTTGCGTGAGACTCGTGACAGCATGAAAGACGACCGTAACGATCTGCTTCTGTTTTTTGTAGGACTTCTTATGCTTGCAGGCGGACTTTTTATGATTTTCAACAATCTTTCCGTTACAAGCAGCTGGGGAGGAAGCTTCTGGCATATCGGTTCGTTCAGTTTTCCGAACGGAATGGTAATGTTTCCGCTTATCGTAGGAATAGCTATGCTTTTTCTTATGAAAAGGAAAATTTTCGGATGGGTCGTTCTTGCAGTAGGTGTTGTGATAATTTTACTTAGCGTTCTTCTGTCAACACGAATATACTGGAAAACTACATCAGCTTACATTTTCATTATTATGTTCGGATTGACTGCTGCCGGAGCAGGACTTGTTTTAAGAGAGCTTTTTAAGAAAAGATAATGACTTTATTTTAATGTAAAAAAAGAGTTGCCGTACTTTATGTGCGGCAGCTCTTTTTCACAGAACTTATTTTTATATAGCAGCAAATGCCTGTTTAAGATCGTCAAGGATGTCGTCAACATTTTCAAGTCCGACAGAAAGACGTATCATACCTCCATTTATTCCGGCAGCAGCAAGCTGTTCGTCGGTAAGCTGACGGTGAGTTGCGCTGGCAGGGTGAAGCACACAGGTTCTGATGTCGGCAACGTGGACTTCGTTTGACGCAAGTTTGAGCGAATCCATAAACTTAACGGCAGTGTTTCTTCCTCCCTTGATAACGAATGAGATAACACCGCTGCATCCGTCCGGCAGATATTTTTCAGCGAGGGCATGACACTTATCACTCTTAAGTCCGGGATAGCATACAGATTCAACCTTATCGTTGGCTTCAAGAAATTCTGAAACGATTCTTGCGTTTTCACAGTACTGCTTCATGCGGATAGGCAGGGTTTCAAGTCCGAGATTGAGATAAAATGCCGACTGTGCTGCCGGATAGCATCCAAAATCACGCATGAGCTGCATTCTTGCTTTAACGATATATGCGGCATTTCCGTAAGCTTCTGTGTAAACGATTCCGTGATAGCTGTCATCAGGCTCGGTAAACTCAGGGAATTTTCCGTTTGCCCAGTTGAATTTTCCGGAATCAACGATAACTCCGCCGACCTGAATTGCGTGACCATCCATATACTTGGAAGTTGAATGGATAACGATATCTGCGCCGTGTTCGATAGGTCTGCAAAGGATCGGAGTAGGGAATGTGTTGTCCACAATGAGAGGGACGTTGTTTTCATGAGCAATCTTTGCGAATTTTTCAATATCAAAAACTGTAAGAGCTGGATTTGCAAGAGTTTCTCCGAAAACAGCTTTTGTATTAGGCTTGAATGCCGCACGAATCTCATCCTCAGAAGCTTCGGGATCAACGAAAATGCACTCGATTCCCATTCTCTTGAAAGTTACGGCAAAAAGATTTACAGTTCCGCCGTAGATAGTTGTTGTGGAAATAAAGCTGTCTCCGGCTTTGAGAATATTAAGGATACAGCAAAGTGTAGCCGCCTGTCCACTGGAAGTACACATTGCTCCGATACCGCCTTCAAGAGCGGCGATCTTCTCTTCAACAGCCATAACTGTCGGGTTTTCAAAGCGAGAATAGATAAGGCTTTTTGTCGGATCATCGAAAACCGCAGCAACATCGTCGGTCGAATCGTAAACATAGGTCGTACTTTGAACTATCGGTACAACTCTTGGTTCAGTATTTTTGGGGGTGTAGCCTGAATGCAGGCATTTGGTTTCAATTTTCATAATTTAATTATCCTCCTGAAATATTTTGACTTGATTAAGAATGTTTTAATTTGGGTATACAGAATTCAAGAACAGCGCAGTATTTATCAATAATCATTATAACGTAGCTCTCCTTATATTTGGGCAGAGACTTGGTCATGGGCCACATATGCTTTTCGATAATATCACGCTCAAGCGCCGAAATATCGGTAAGTTCCGCAGCATTTTTGCAGGCTTGTTTAGCGTGGAGCATACTGTGTGAAAGCTGTCCTTTTGCTTTTGCAGCATTATATTCCTTGCGGTCGTAGTAGAAAAGATCATGGAGCAGTCCTGCTCTTGCGGCAGAGCGTGCATTAAGGTGAAGCTTTTTGCATACGAGATAGCTGTAATACGAAACGTTCAGGCAATGCTGAAATCGTGTAGTCGAAATATGGTGGGTGATTTCCTTAAGCTTTTCAAGCTCGTGACTCTCGATTATATCGTTAACGCAGAAGTAGTAGCTGCTCAGAGAAAGCTCCTTTTTAGAGCAGATAGCTTTTAGCATAAAAAATATCCTTTACAAAAATATTATTGATAACTTAATTATACATCTTTTCTTTTAAAAAATCAATAGTAATATATAATATTTTATTTTTGGATTAATTGATACAACAGATATTGGAAAA
>CAJKFZ010000327.1 GCA_905199285.1 uncultured Ruminococcus sp. | reverse complement strand
AACAGCTATTATATCTTTCGGAGGTAGAAATGAAAAACTTTTTCGAAAATATCTGGACAAAGAGAGCTGCGGCAATTGTCAGTCTGCTATACGCTTTGGGAGTATGCCGTCTCTGCTATCTCTCAATTTTTTATGAAATAAACATTCACGCAAAAATTTCACAGTGCCTTATAATCACGGGAATATCAATTCTTGCGATCGTTGTTATGCTTTATACAAGAAAACAGATTTTAACTCGCATATCGAGCTTTATCATACTGCCGGCAATGCTTCCGGTGGTGCTGCTTTATTTTGGAGAATGGGGAATGATTATTCCTATTGTTCTTACGGGTGTTGCTATTCTGCTTCTTTCCGGCGCAGGAGAGGGAACGAAAACTGCTTTAGGAACGATTGTGCTTTTGATGTATATTTTTGGCGCTCTCGGATATTTTCTGTTTACGTCGTTCTTTGTAACTTCTGTTAAGGAAACCGTTGTTGAATCCGGTGTATCCCCGTCCGGAAAATATCGCTACAGAGTTGTAAATACAGAGGATACTTCAAACGGAAGCACTGCCGTTTATGTTGAACCAAACGACGCTGACCTTGAATACAAGCTGCTTTATGCAACGTTTACGCTTAAGAATATGGAGCGTGTCGTTCATATTGAAAGACCTATAAACGAAGAAGTAAAAGTTGAATGGGTTACGCTGCCACGCTCTGAAATTACAGCTCATCTTAATGAAATTTCAGATAATATAGTTATTCATCTTTCGGAGGATGAGCTGAAAAAAATCGGTTACACCTATGATGAGATGCTTCAGATTGATGATATAACCGTTTCAAGAAGATTTGAAATCGGAAAAACGGCTTCTGATGTTGATCCGATAAAGCTTGATGAACTCAGTGATGAGCAGCTTGAGATTTTCGACATCGGACGTGATTCAGACGGAAGATATTACGTTCTTTCACCATCGGCAGAGCTTCTTGATGAAATCAAGGCTAAATCCGGAAGCAAAGTTTATTTCAGTGATTTTAACGGCAAGGCGTTTGAGATATTTAATAATGAACATACCAATGATTATGGAAGTCCGCTTTTTGTTGTTGAAAAAGATAACTCCGTTTACCTCAATACTCTAACGGATGAACAGCTCGAAATGATAGGTGTTCCGGAAGAGGGTGATGTTATGATATTTAACGGAAAGACCTGCTTCAGTTATTATGTTGCCGAAATTGAGGAGTATTATGACGTTGATTCAAGGAAAATTTCTTTGGATCTTTTAAGCTGATTAAGATTCGGAAGAATTCTTAAAATAAATAAAAACCTGTTGCAGGGAGTGTTTATGTGACAGGCAGAATAACTTTAGGAGGTTATTTATGAGCGAATTTTTTAAAGGAATAGGCAAAATCCAGTATGAAGGAAAGAACTCCACAAACCCTCTGGCGTTCAAGTACTACAATCCTGATGAGATCATTGGCGGGAAAACAATGAAAGAACAGCTTCGTTTTGCACTTTCATGGTGGCATACAATGGGCGGTGACGGAACAGATATGTTCGGAGTTGGTACAGCCGACAAGACATGGGGCGAGTCAGATCCTACAGCGAGAGCAAAGGCTAAGGTCGACGCTGCTTTTGAAATTATGGAAAAGCTGTCTATCGAGTATTTCTGCTTCCATGACCGTGATCTCTCTCCGGAATACGGCAGTCTTGCTGAAACAAATACAAAGCTCGACGAGGTGACGGACTACATTAAGAAAAAGCAGGCTGAAACAGGTTTGAAGTGCCTTTGGGGCACGGCAAAGTGCTTCGATCATCCACGTTATATGCACGGCGCAGGAACTTCTCCGTCGGCTGATGTTTTCGCATTTTCGGCTGCTCAGATCAAAAAGGCTATCGAGGCTACTGTTAAGCTTGGCGGAAACGGTTACGTTTTCTGGGGCGGAAGAGAAGGCTACGAAACTCTTCTCAACACAAATATGGGACTTGAACTCGATAATATGGCTCGTCTTATGAAGCTTTCTGTTGATTATGCACGTTCTATCGGCTACACCGGTGATTTCTACATCGAGCCTAAGCCCAAGGAGCCGACAAAGCATCAGTACGACTTCGATACGGCTACTGTCCTCGGATTCCTCTGCAAGTACGGTCTTGATAAAGAATTCAAGATGAATATTGAAGCAAACCACGCTACTCTCGCTCAGCATACTTTCCAGCATGAACTTAGAGTTGCAAGAGAAAACGGCGCATTCGGCTCTATTGACGCTAATCAGGGCGATACGCTCCTCGGATGGGACACCGATCAGTTCCCCACAAACGTTTACGAAGCTGCTCTTTGTATGTATGAGGTTCTCAAAGCCGGAGGATTCACTAACGGCGGTCTGAATTTCGACTCAAAGGCAAGAAGAGGTTCGTTTACTCCAGAGGATATTTTCCACAGCTATATCGCCGGAATGGACACCTTTGCGCTCGGTCTGAGAATTGCTCAGAAGATGATCGACGACGGAAGAATCGACAATTTCGTTGAGGAAAGATATTCTTCTTGGAAAACAGGCATCGGAAAGGATATCATCGACGGCAAGGCAACAATGGCTGACCTTGAAAAATATGCTCTCGAAAAGGGAGAAGTTACCAATTCTCTCGGCAGCGGACGTCAGGAGATGCTTGAAGCTATTATGAACAATATTATGTTCAGTCTTTAATTTTTAGATTTTACGGGACGTAGTCTCCGCTTAGATTGCGTGGGATTACGTCTTGTTTTGTATAAGGATATATTATGAAAATCTATAGCGTAAAAA
>CAJKFZ010000326.1 GCA_905199285.1 uncultured Ruminococcus sp. | reverse complement strand
TGTTATTTCTCCGTGAGCGTTCCTTCGTAAGTAACGCCGTCAATAGTAAGCGTGACGGATTTAGTTTCCTTTTGAGCAGTTGGAGTTTTGGAAAAACCATTAAGCCCGTTCTCCTTGATAATGGAAGGATAATCGATATAGCACTCATTGAGGTCGACGTTGCCGTTGATGCCGGAGACTTCACCTGTGCTTGACTTCTGCCACATCCCGAAAGTTCCGGAGTAGGAAGTTTTCCTCACACCGTAGTGAGCGACCCAGACCACATAACGTTTGCGAAGCTCCTCTGATATGTAGGATTCAAGGTGCGACTGCGAGCTGTAAATACCTACGAAATAGCCAGCCTTTTCGACGGTTTCAAGGAAAGCCTTTGCGATCTCGGAACAAGCTCCCTTGCCAAGTCTGAACTGCCTTTCCTCCTCGATATCGAAGAAAATCGGATATTCAAACTGTTTCCCCTTGAGAACTTCAAGGCAGACAGCAGCTTCTTTTCTGGCTTCATCAGGAGTCACGGCGTAACTGTACCAATACGCTCCGCAAGGGATATTCTTCGATTTACAGCCATTGTAGTTATCTTCAAATTTTTTGTCTTTCTGCGAAATTTCTCTGCCGTAGCCGGCTCGGATGATACAGAAATCAGTTTGAACGCCGTTCCAGTTGATATCGCCCTGCCATTCTGAAACGTCAATTCCATTTTTAGTCATAATTTTTACCTCCTTGATTTGTAAGTAATTTCTATATCAGACGGCTCGACTTCGATATCTGTTGAGATGATAGTCGTGCCGCTGAAAGTCGGGATTTGTGGGAGCGATATTGATTCCTTTGTTCCGTCAGAATGTTCGATCACACCCTCTGGATATTTCAAGATATCTCCTATTTTAAGGGGATTATTAAGGGATATATCTGTGGTTATTGGTGTGCGGTAAGGCTCGTAGGCGGTGGACTCTGCGCTGAGTTCAAGTTGGATTTTAATGTTGGTTATCTCACAATATTCGTTCTCGGTGTACGGCAACATACACATAAAGAGTCCCATTGAATAACAATCCTCTTCTAGAACAAATGTGTTTGTGTAACCGCTCGGTTTATCAGTTTCTTTATGAAATTCGATGTTATTTTTGTTACAGAAATCAACTCCTATATTACCTTTGTCCGGGCAAGTGGTATCAAAGTGATATGATACAGTAACTTGTGTGCCGGCAGGAATCGGATTTTTCAAAGTCGTGACAGGAAACCTATGCCATCTGTAAGTGGGAGTTCCTTTGATACTGTCCCGGTAAATTGTCATTCCTTGGGCTGTTTGCCCAACCCATTGGCTAAAATCAAACAAATTCTTCCCGCTCGTCACAACCGGAATGCAGTACCCAACAACATCCTGCGAACAGAGCTTATAACCGTCAGAGTCCGCAAGTCTGAAGCCGTCAGAATCGTACAATTTTGCGAAAACAGGCTCGCCGACGCTTTTTATTTCAATAGGATTTCCGGGCGAGGGCGTACCGTTCTGTATGGAATTTCCGTAAATTTTGTACCCGACAGTCGAAAGTCCAACAGAATTTTCAAGCACACACGGATAACCGTTTGCAGTCAAAGTTATCGTGCTGCTTCCGGAACTTTTGTCGCTGATTTTACTCGCCAACATCAATGTTTCAAGATCGGGCGGCGGAAGTCCCTTTGAAACTTTCAGCAGCTCCCATAGATTCATCATTCCTGGCCTCCGCTGCTGTACCACTGACCGTCGCTGCCAAGAACGTACAGCTCGCCGGTCGTAATAACGTAGGCGATACTTCCGATACTAAGCGTGTAGCCGTCGATTCCCTCCGTTTCGGGCAGATCGGAGACTGCATCAGCGAATAATTCCACAGTGACCAGGCTTCGGTCATCAACAGTTTTTGCATATGATAAATATTTTATTTGTTTTATTTCAACCATTTTATTTATCCTCCTTAGAATTTTTCTGGTGCTGAGTACCGAAATAGAAAGCTATGACGGTAGTAAAAACGGTTAGAAACTGATCGGATGTGACAGATCCTTTAGCTGCAAGACCGGCGAAAACCGCCGTCATAACGAGAGTTACTATTGACTTCACGTCGATGAGTTTAGCGAGTTTGTTTTTCATGCTCCAAGTCCTCCAATCTGTGATTTGCTACTTTGATTTTTTCATCCACAACTTCCATTCGTTCCTCAAGTTTAAACGTGCGCTCTATAAGGTTATTGTATTTCTCTTGCTTCTTTTCAAGCTGTCCGATTCGGTAATTAGTGAGTTTTGAGCTTACAAGAATACCTCCCAGCGAACCTGCAAGCGTTCCCAGAAGCGAGATCAGGGCGATTATGATTTCTGCGTTCATTATGTACCGCCTCCCTCAAAAGCCGCAAATTTTTCTTCAAGAACGGCAAGACGTTCCTCAACCGAAGGCTTGTACGGCTCGTAGGTATTGTCGATTATTTCTGCATAGCGGAGCATGGGACGGAATGTCAGGTTTTCTGCGGTCACACCGGATGATATACGGATAATAACATTGATATAGCTGTCATCGGATCCTGTTACCGTTAATCCCTCTCCTGTATCGATCAGTGTAGCGGTCAGCGGATTGTCTTCGCTGTCGTATACTCTCGCTATCACCCTATACGAGTCTGCCGAACCGCCTGCAGGACAGCAAGTCAGTATATAATTGCCGCTCAAAATCGGCTTTTTTGTGCTTATACTGATATCCGCTGTCGCTGTTGCAGTTCCGTTTGCGGTAACAGAACCGTCCTTGTTAACCGTGAACGTCACGCCCCTGATTGTCGTTGAAACCG
>CAJKFZ010000325.1 GCA_905199285.1 uncultured Ruminococcus sp. | reverse complement strand
AACACATATATTCTCTTTTAAAGAGTTATATAAATTTATTAGGGTATTGTATTCCTTTACAGGGACAAAGCAGGGCAGTCGTATTTGGTACGGCTGCTTTTGCTTTTTAGAGCATAACGATTCGGCAAAACAGCCTGAATGGTTATGCTCTTTTTGTTGCTTTTGCGTGTTCATAGAAAGTTTACAAATAATTTTTCAGAAAATTTTCTCATTTTGATAAGTGAAATGTGTTCTGGTATATCAAAAGGGGTGAAAATGGTCTGAAAGCTCATATCTACAAAGGAGGGATAAGCATGGAGATTTCCCCTGAAAAGGAGAAACAAATATGCGAGATGTTTGATTCCTTCTGTAAAACAGTAATAAGAAATTGCAGCAGAAATTTAAAACGAGCTGCAGCCAACCAAAGAAAACATTTCAGTACAGGAAGCATATCAGTACAGCAATTATTGAGTTCTCTGACGATAGAAGATGAACGTCCATCAGATCAGTATGTGATATATGTGGAAAACTATCCTTGTGTTATAAAAAATGAGATTCTTTACTATGCATTAAACAACTTGAAAGAGAAGCAGCGGAATGATATAAAGCAATCTACGGCTGCTTTGAACGAAATAAAAAGCTGGATACCACATTTAGGTGGTATTTTCACGGCTTTTGTGATGAAGTATCACCAAGACTAAAATACATAGAACCGCTGCCGGAACGACCCGGTTATCCGCTGATACAGAATGGCATCAATTTTAATCCTGAGTGGTCGATCAGAGTAAATGTGGAACATATCTTGGGAGATGCCGAAAATCTGGAACGCATTCCTGCAAAAATCCGGAAAGCAAAAAACTTGCCGCTTCTTCTGGAAACAGCAGTGGAGCTTGCCAGAAGACAAGCTGTCGTAGAACCGGGACTGGTTGTGCCGCAGGGTTACCAGAATAAATTACAATATCTTTTGCCAATATGCCTGACCAATATGAAGAAACCTGATCTTGCCATGACAATTTCTGTGATGGACAGGTATTATCTTGGAAATACCTGTCTGACGCTGGAGATGTCTTACCTGAATGCGAGATTGATTGCACGGCCGATTGCTCCATGGCTGACTGATCTGGTGAAATAAGAAAAAATTTTGATATGCTAAAAATCCGATGAGATACAAGTACTTTTGTGCCTTATCGGATTTTTTTCATATATGTATTTCTTTTCTGAAAACGCTGAGATTTTTCTAAGTATAGGAGTTCGCACGTTTTGCAGATTTCCCATATCATTTGACCGTCTTGAAAGGCGGCAGTTCTCAGAAGAAAGAACAGCTTAAAAAACTACATGGAAATGTTCTGCAAATCGCTGTAGTTAATTATGAGTCTGCATGGCGATTGGAAAAAGAACTACTTGCATATGATGCAGATCTCATTATTGCAGATGAGGCACACAAAATCAAGGAAAATCGTACTTCCCAGTCCAAAGCAATGCACCACTTAGGTGATAAGGCAAGGTACAAACTTCTTCTTACCGGAACGCTGATCACCAACAAGGAGATCGACGTATTTTCGCAATATCGTTTTCTGAACAGTGAAATCTTCGGGACAAGTTTCTATGTGTTCCGAAACAGATATTTTGATATGTGCGGATATGGAAATCATATTCCTGTTTTCAAAAAGCAGATGATGGACGAGTTTCTGAAAAAATTGCATTCCATTGCATATCGTGTTACAAAAGCGGAATGTCTTGACTTACCCGAAATCACAGAAGAAATCCGCACTGTTGAACTTGAACCAAAAGCAATGAAACTGTACAAGCAGCTTGAAAAAGAAAACTTTGCAGAGCTTGCAGGTTCCGAAGTTTCAGCAGTGAACGTCCTGACCAAAATGCTTCGTTTATCACAGATGACAGGCGGTCATCTTACCGATGATGAAGGAGATACAACTTCTGTTAGTACGGCGAAACTGGACGCACTTTCCGATATTTTGGATACGATGCTTACAGAAGACAGAAAGCTGGTCATCATGGCAAGATTTGTACCGGAACTGAACGATATCCAGAAACTTCTGGAAAAGAAAAATATTGGTTACGCTTCCGTGAGAGGAGGCATTTCTGACCGTGTTGAGGAAATCCGAAGATTTCAGAATGATACAGAATGTCGTGTTTTTGTAGGACAGATAGCAGCGGCAGGACTGGGCATTACGTTAACGGCAGCGTCAACGATGGTATTCTACAGTTTGGACTATTCCATGTCCAACTTTGAACAGGCAAAGGCAAGAATTCACAGAGTATCGCAGACAGAAAATTGCCTGTACATCTATCTTATCGCCAAGAATACAGTTGATGCAAAAATCCTGCGTTCTCTGCGTGATAAGGTGGATTTAGCGAGGACACTGGTGGATGATTATCGTAACGGAATCAATCCGTTTCAGGAAAAGGAGAACTAAAATGGAACTGAATATGTATGAACTTGCGGAGCAGTTAAAACAGCTTCGTGAGGAGAAAAGAAACGCCGAACAGCGTGTCAAGAACATCAACGCCGAAATCGACAAGACAGAATATGCCCTCGTACAGCTGTATTCGGCTCTGAAAGAGAACGGATTTGGCGATCTTGTTTATGAAACTGTCAATGCAAACAGCCTGTCAGCTTTCGTCAAGGAGCAGATCTCCGAAAATCAGGACACTGTTCCGGAATGGCTAAGCGGTCTTGTAAATGTCTATGAGCAGACCTCTGTGTCTGTCCGCAAATCCACGAAATGAAAGGAATCAGAACTATGAAAAATGAATTGATGGAAACAAACAACACAGGCTTTCTCGCTTT
>CAJKFZ010000324.1 GCA_905199285.1 uncultured Ruminococcus sp. | reverse complement strand
TATCAGGAAGCTCCATTGGAGTGATCCCAAGCTGTTCCGCACGCATTGACGCACTGATTCCGATTTTGCTGACAAGAAGATATTTACAATCCTTAATCCTCTGCAAATTTTCTGTAAGATGCTTGTCATCATGATTTCCGTAATTGCAAACCGGCTTTACTGCACGAGTTTCAATAAAGCTAAAGCTGCTGACGTCCTCTACTTCAAAAATCAAAAATTTATCCGCATGACCGAAATGCTGATTTACAACTATACCGTCAGATGAAGCAACGGCAATTTTGTATGTATTATCCATGAGAAAATGTTTCCTTTACGCTTAATCTTCTCTGATAGATCTGGTCGCCGTATTCCGATTTTCCCGGAACTCCTACAGCGTCGGCACGGCAATGCTGACAGTGGCGAAAAACGTCGATATACTTTGACGCTTTTGTTCTTGACTCGTCTATCTGCAAACAGGTCGGAGTCTTCTGATCAGCAAGCTCAAACTGCGGTATAAGCGGAATAATATTATAAATGCTCGCTCCTGCATCTTTGACCGTTTTAGCAATTTCCTCAATATGCTCTCCGTTGATTTCAGGTACAAGCACAGTATTTATTTTAACAGTAATTTCGGCAGCAGCTACTTTCTGAATACCTTTTAACTGATTTTCAATTAGTATCTTTGCACCTTCAACTCCGTCATAACGCTCACCGTGATAGACTATATACTTATTAAGCTTTGCCTCTATTTCAGGGTCTACGGCATTTACTGTAACCGTAAGCGAATCTATCCCGACCTCAATAATTTCGTCAGCCTTTTCATAGAGCAAAAGTCCGTTTGTACTCATGCACTTAATAATCTTTGGAAATTTTTCTTTAATTTTTCTGAATGTTTCATCAGATGCAAGAGTATCTCCCGGACCTGCAATGCCTGCAACTGTTATTTCAGGACAGACTTTTAATGCTTTTTCCAGTATATCTATGCTTTCATCAGGTGTAATCACTTTAGAAGTTACTCCCGGACGATTTTCAATATCGTTTATAACTCTGTCGCAGAAACGACAGGCAATATTACACCCCGGACTTACCGGCAGATGAATTCTTCCGACATTATTTTTATGTCCGCCAAAGCACGGATGAGAGTTCTGCAAATCTTTATATGTATTGCTCAAATTATCACTTCTCTTACTTAAATTTACAGCAGTGTTACTGCCTGTGGCGATGCCGAGCGGATTTGAACCGCCAACTTTGGTTTTAGACCTATGCCATTCCAACGGCTACAGCATCATAAAACAAAAAGACCGGAGGAATCGTAAGTGTAGTTCACCTAACAAAACCTCCGGTCTTTCCGGTCAGTCTTTTAACCTGTGTTTTTCTGTTTTATCTATTTGTACAATTTTTCCGTCCTGCACAATGAGGGTGATACATCCGTATTTTGTGGTGCTAAGAAGCTTTTCAAGCATTTCTAAATGCGAATGCTCCAAGATCTGCTTTTTCTCTACCGTTTTGCTCATTCACATTCACCACCATTCCAAAAGTGTTCATCAGTTATTGCTGAACAGCGGTGTAGACAAATATCTGTCGCCTGAATCAGGAAGCAGTGCAACAATAGTCTTTCCTGCATTTTCGGGACGCTGTGCAAGTATAGCTGCTGCCTTGAGCGCTGCACCGGATGAGATACCTACAAGGATTCCCTCGCTCTGTGCAAAACGTCTGCCCTCTACAAACGCATCTTCATTTTCAATCGCAATAACCTCATCATAAACGGCAGTATTGAGCGTATCCGGAACGAAACCTGCACCAATGCCCTGAATCTTGTGAGGCCCAGCCTTGCCCTCTGAAAGAACCGGGCTGCCAGCCGGTTCAACTGCGATAACCTTCACATTGGGATTCTGCTCCTTTAAATACTCACCGACACCTGTAACCGTACCGCCTGTTCCTACACCTGCAACAAAGATGTCAACCTTACCGTCTGTCTGCTCCCAAATCTCCGGACCTGTTGTTGCCTTATGAACTGCCGGATTTGCAGGATTGACAAACTGTCCAAGAATGACAGAACCCTCTATCTGCTGATTAAGCTCCTCCGCTTTTGCGATAGCGCCCTTCATTCCCTTAGCGCCCTCGGTAAGTACAAGCTCAGCGCCATATGCCTTAAGGAGATTTCTTCTTTCAACGCTCATGGTATCGGGAAGTGTGAGGATTGCCTTGTATCCCTTTGCAGCAGCCACAGCTGCAAGTCCGATACCTGTGTTGCCCGAAGTTGGTTCGATGATCGTTGCACCGGGTTTCAAAATCCCCTTGGCCTCGGCATCTTCAATCATCGCCAGTGCGATTCTGTCCTTAACAGAGCCTGCCGGATTGAGATACTCCAGCTTTGCGAGAATGGTTGCATTGTTTATTCTGGCTTTCTTTGCATAGCCTTTAAGTTTAAGTATCGGTGTACCGCCGATCAGTTCCAGTGCGCTTTCCTTAATATTGCTCATAATAATTACCTCCGTAAAATAACTTCTTAGATATCCTATTTTTTATATAGGTTTTATCTGGCATGCGCTTAGTATACACCATAATTTCCATTTTGTCAAGGGCTTTTTGAAAAAATTGTTATATGCAAAATCTATTGCAAACTATAGACTGATTCAATAACCCATACTGATTTTTTCTTGCCAGTATTACTCTATAGCATACTTTTGATACGGTCAAGCGCCTCTTTCAGAATATTTCTTGGACAGGCAACATTGATACGTTGGAAACCCTCTCCGCATTTTCCAAAGATTTTTCCGCTGTCAAGCCATAATTTTGCATTAGGAATAATTCGCCTGT
>CAJKFZ010000323.1 GCA_905199285.1 uncultured Ruminococcus sp. | reverse complement strand
TGAAACCACAACTGTTGTAACTACTGCACAGAAAACAGCCCCGAAAAAGACCAGCGTGACAAAAGAAAGAGAACAAAACCTTGCTTATTCGGCTGACAACAGAGCCGCTAAGGCAAACATATCTTATTATAGCACAGTAACATCTGAACCGGCTTCAACAGTTTATGTGACTACTACTACAACTGCACAGCCTGTTACAGAGGTTACAACCGCTGCTCCTACTGTGAGCGTAACGGAAGCTCCTACAGAAGCAGCAACAGACAGCAATTACGATGAACCCATTTACACAGAGCCTGAAACCGAAGCTCCTACAGAGTATGTAGAGCCGTCTACAGAGGAAGAAACAACAGAAGCTCCGTCTGTAGATCCGACGCAGCCGCCTTCACAGGCAGTTTCCGGCGATATAAGCGATCTTCCTATTTCGGAAAGCGATTTCATTCTCCTTTGCAACGTCGTTGGACATGAAGCAGGTTCTTATTGGATCGGCGAGTATGAAAAAGCTTACGTAGTAGAAGTTGTTATGAACCGTGTGTACAGTCCTCTTTACCCGAATTCGGTTTATGAGGTTCTCACACAGCCGTATCAGTTCTCGGGAAGCAGCGCATATGTTAATCTCGGAGATTATTCGGGTTACGTTACAGAAAGCGTAAAGAATGCGGTTAAGCTCTATTTCAGCGAGCCGGGTTCGTTTACACAGGGATATTTCAGTTTCTACGGCGACGGCTACAGAAACTACTTCCGTTAAAAAAATCAAGGAGTTGATGCAAAATCAGCTCCTTATTTTTTTGAATTTACAGGCGGTAATTTCAGAAAACCGTCCGGTCGCAGACGCTTCGCTGTGCTTTTCAGGGCTCTGCCCTGAAACCCGCAAGGGCTGTCTGCCCTTGACCCGACCAAAGGATGGAGTCACCCTTTGGAAACCCATTATTTTTGATGATATGAATTAATACCGGGTTTCCAAAGGGACTTTACGTCCCTTTGGCAGGGGTATAAGGGGACGGCGTCCCCTTTAAAAAAGTCCTCGTATCTCTTCAAAAGTCAGCTGAGGCTGGAGAGCCATGTTTATACCGAACGCTATAAGCTGCGAAGCACGCTCTGTAAGGCGGTCTATGTCCCTTGGGGTGACTATCATATTGGGGAGCTTGCTGTCGATGCTGTGGCCTGTCAGGCTGCGTACGATGGTGTGCATATCTACAACGGTCGGAACTCCGACCGCTATAACCGGGATTCCGAAAAGCTTCTCCGAAAGCTCTTTTCGTGCGTTTGAAACTCCGCTTCCGGGAGAAATTCCCGCATCGGAGAGCTGAATGGTCGTTCCAAGACGGCTTATATCGGAGCAAGCGAGAGCGTCTACAGCTATGATTCCAGCCGGATGAAGCTGTTCCACGATAGCTTTTACCATTTCGGAAGTCTCGATTCCGGTCTGACCGAGAACTCCGCCTGCAAATGCGCTCACGGGACGGAGAGAAGTGAGAAATTCCTCCTCATCGCTGTCAAGCTCGCTTCTGAGATGACGTGTGGCGAGTATCTTTGCCGTGACCTGCGGTCCGAGAGCGTCGGGAGTTATATCGTTGTTGCCCAGTCCGACAACAAGTATCTCGCCTTCCGGAACAAGACGTTTAAGTTCGTCCGCAAGCTCGCACGCCATCTCCTCGTAGTCGTCGGAAAAACGGCTCAGACTGCTTCCCTCAAGGGTGATATACCTCCCCTTTCCTTTCCCGATAGTTTCAAGGGAATCGTCGTTGTCGATAATTATTTCCGTTATCTCAAACGATTCCCCTCGGATATGCCTGTGGACGCCGTTGGGAAGCCTTTCGGCGGAGAAGCTTTCAACGGCAAGATCGGTTCTTATATTCATTATTTTTTCCTCCTTAACGAGAAATCAGAAAGTTTATTGTGCATAATGCTTTAATTGTTGAAAAAATTCTGTTGGATAATTTTAGGTTTTGCCTATTGAAAAATTGCTGCATTGGTGATATAATTATTATTGTCTCAGTATGATAAGTGTGCGTTGCACTTATCGGAACACATAAACCCGTATGTGTTCTATTATCTGTAAAATTCAGCCGTTTATGCGGTTCGGATAATTTCAAGGAGGTGTAACGAAATGCCAAACATTAAATCTGCTAAGAAGAGAGTTAAGGTTAATAAAACCAAGGCTGCTGCTAACAAGGCAAGAAAGTCCAATCTTAAGACTATCCTCAAGAAGGCTGACATCGCTGTAGAAACAAGCGCTGCTGATAAGGAAGCTGCTATCAGAGTTGCTATCAAGAGAGTTGATCAGGCTTGCGCTAAGGGTCTTATGCATAAGAACGCTGCTGCAAGAAAGAAGTCTCAGCTCGCTAAGAAGCTCAATGCTGCTGACTAATCAGTCTTAATTTAAATAAAACAGCAAAATTTATCCCCCTGCGGACAACTCACGGTTCTGCAAGGGGATTTTTTTTGTTTGACAATATAATTTATCTATGCTATAATAAAAGTCTGGGTGCTTGCGTACACGGTAGGCGGTTCTATTCTTCCCTCGGAAACGGGGGTGAGTTGCATGAGTACACTTGAAATCTTTACATTATTAAATGTTATGATAAATCTTGTTGCTCTTGTTTGCAATATACATAAGAATAAAAAATAACCGCCCCCTCTGAACAATTGTGGCGGTTATTTTACCAATACACATCGAGGGTGAACCGCTTATCACAAGCGCCCTCTTTGTTTATATTATATCTTGTTTAATGAATTTTGTCAAGAGCTTTTGAGAAATTTCATTTTCATGTGATTTATTCATAGGAGATTTTTTATTTTCTAAATAC
>CAJKFZ010000322.1 GCA_905199285.1 uncultured Ruminococcus sp. | reverse complement strand
ACAGAATCAATCATTTCAACCTTGCATTTGAGAATTGCTCTCTTCATAGATGCGTCAACCGATGAGCAGGAATTTTCATATTCTCTCTCCTGATCGACGCTTGCCTTTCTCATATAATCACTATAAGCTTTCTCCGCCTTTTGATCTGCTTCCGATTTAATTTCATTGGCTTTATTCTCGGCTGATTTTATTATTCTGTCCTCGTTTTCCTTTTGCTGTGATTTGATTATGTTGAGTATTTCATCAAGTCCGGACATAGTTTAAACCTCCGTTCTTGTTCAGAATGTGATGTTGTAAATGAGAAGGATAGAAATAAGAAGAGCAAGAATAGCGTATGTTTCAACCATTGCTGCCATGATGATACCCTTTCCGCTGTGGTCTGGCTTTTTAGCAACGATTCCAACTCCGGCTGCTGCGGCTCTGCCCTGTGCGATGCCTGAGAAAAGTCCTACGATTGCAATCGGCAGTGACGCTGCAAAAAACATAAGTCCCTGCGATACGGTAAGAGCAGCTGCTCCGGAACCAATAACGCCTATTCTGCTGAGAAGAAGAATTGCTGTGAGAAGTCCGTAAAGTCCCTGTGTACCAGGAAGAAGCTGTAAAATAAGCACCTTGCTGAACTTATTCGGATCAACCGAAACAACTCCTGCGGCTGCCTCACCTACAAGTCCTACACCTTTTGCTGAACCAATTCCTGCAAAAAGAGCTGCACAAGCTGCTCCGAGTATTGCTAATGCGAGTCCTAAATTATTCATTGAAATTTTCCTCCTTGAATTTAATGTATTTCGTATTTGTAGTAAGCGGAGCGAATTCCCGTCCGCCGCCTGTATAGAATTTCGAGAAAAGCTCCACAAACTGAAGCCTGTCTGTATGAACGTATGCTCCGAGAAGATTTATTGCCAGATTTGCCGTATGTCCAACTATAAATACAATAATCAGAAGAACGGCTTTTACTGCTGTATTTTCGGGCATAGTTCCGATAAGATTTATTACGCTTGCTATGCTTCCGGTTGCAAGACCGAGAGCAAGAAGTCTTGAATACGACAGAATATCGCTTAAATATCCTGTTGCTGTATTGTAGAGCGCATAAATTCCGCCGAAAAACTTTCCGAAAACGGATTTTGAATGTCTGCCGGAAGTTAAAACAAGAAGTATAACTCCTGCTATCATCATATATGTTCCAATCGTTTTAAGAGCTGACGGAACGTTTGTAAGGATGCCTGCTGCAAGAGGTGCAACTCCCAAAACAGTGAGATAAACCGGAACGGTGTCAAGAAAAGCATCCAGCTTTTTTCCTTCTTTCCAAGTCATTCTGAAAGAAACTGCAACTCCGAGGAACAGATGGAGAATACCGAGTGCAAAAGAATAAAGAAGTAATTTTATCGGGTCGTCAAGCGGCTGGAACCAAAGCGCAATGCTTCCAATCTCTTTGTGGAAAAATTCTCTCCCCACAACCTGAACGATATCTCCGAACCAGCTTCCGAATAATGCTCCCCATATAATCGTTGATATACCGCAATTCCGGAACATAGTCAAAGTTTTTCTCATTGAAGTTTCAAGCTTGAATTTTTTTAACGCTATTGTTGTTCCAATAAGCATTAAAAGTCCGTATCCTGCATCTGAAAGCATCATTCCGAAGAATAGATAATAGAAAAAAGACATAACCGGAGTCGGATCCACATCCTTTTCAGATGGAAGTGCATACATTTTTGTAATTCCCTCTACCGGAGCGGAAAAACTGCTGTTTTCCAGCAGAACCGGAACATCCTCTCCGTTCTCCGGTTCTGAATAAGTTATCAGAGCCGTGAATTTTGATTCTATTTCTTTTTGCAGCGATAAGGAGTGCTTTTCCGGAATATATCCCGTAAGGACAAAAGTTTTTTCGGTGAATCCAAGATCGTTGAGCGCCTCATATTTATCCTTTCTCATCTGAAGATAATCAACGGAAAACTTTAATTTTTGCCTGTTTTCCGCAAGCTGAATTATTTTCTTTTTCAACTGCTCAATTGATTTCTCAAGTTTCTCCTTCTCCGTGTTGTAGGAACGCAGAAGTTCTTTTGGCTTCATATTTTCCTTTATTGAAATTGGAATAAACGACATAGATCTGAGAACTTCTGATGCTTCCTCCTCGGAATCTTTTGACAACATTACAAAAATATTCGTCTGTTCCTTTGAAGAAGAAATTACTTCTGTACTGCATCCTGATGGAAACTTTGCTTCGATTTCGTTCGCTGAGATCATAAACGGAACGCTGCCGATAAAAGCAGAAGTTGAAACAGTGCCCTTAAAATTTAGCGGAACATCAAGATTTATCCACTCTCTGAGCGTATCGCATTTAACATCGAGCTGAGAAATGGTGTTCTCAAAATCAATTATACTGCGATTACACCGGACTATTTCTCTGGCAGAATTCATGATCGTTTCGAGTTCCATTGCTCCTTTTCCGAAATCGTGTTTGTCAACTTCAGTTCTGCCATTCAGCATATCTGCAAGAGCCTTTTTTTCGGGAGCATATCTATCGAGAATTTCCAAAGCCTGAATCGCCGTAACTTTGAACTTTTCAAAACTGCTCACAACAGATGTAACATTTGTTTTAAAAAGCTCATCGTCAGTATTACTGCAAATTTCAACGATCCCCCTCCTCTGCAAAAGCTCGATAATCTTCTTGCTATCGGTAAGCAGAGCAATAAGTTCGATTTTTTTCATTTTCAGCTTCGCCATATTTCATATTTCACTCTCCTTCTATAACATATTTTTTAAATCAGAAAAATTCTTTAAAGATCGCCTCAACTGCATTATCTGTATTTTTTTCAG
>CAJKFZ010000321.1 GCA_905199285.1 uncultured Ruminococcus sp. | reverse complement strand
ATATCTGTTAAGAGATAGAATTTGTAAATTTCTATTGCAAAAAGGCAGTATATTTGGTAATATAGATATATATACATGATAGGAGTGGATACCATTGAATGCAGCAGAATATAAATGTCCCAACTGCAACGCCGACCTTAAATTTGATCCTGAATTACAAAAACTAAGCTGTGAATACTGTCTCAGCGTATTCACGGTCGAGGAGATAAAAAAGATATGCGCCGAAGCGGAAAACAGCATCCCGAAAGATTCCGCAGTGCAGTCGCAGCAGGAATTTGAAGACCACAATCAGCTTTACCACTGTTCAAGCTGCGGAGCCGATATAATGTGCGACGACCGCCAGACTGCTCTTTTCTGCTATTACTGCCATAATCCGGTCATTTTATCGGGCAAGCTTTCCGGAGCATACAAGCCGAGCAAAATAATCGGATTCAAGTTCACCAAAGACCTCGCCGTTGAAAAGTTCAAAAGCTGGATAAGCGGAAAGAAATTCGTTCCTGATGACTTCAAAAGCAAACAGCAGATCGAGAAAATCACAGGTCTGTACGTTCCGTTCTGGATAGCGGACTGCAAAATAAACGTCAATTTCAGCGCAATAGGGAAAAAAATACGCCACTGGAACTCCGGCGGCTACGCCTATACCGAAACGAAGGAATTCCGAATATCACGTCAGGGAACAGTAGCCGCCAACGGTATTCCTGCCGACGGCGAAAGTAAGATAGACGATCTTCTCATGGAGTCGATAGAACCTTTTGACTACGGCGAGCTGAAAGACTTCTCCATGTCGTACCTGAGCGGTTTCTACGCAGACAAATACGACGTGGACAAAGCCGGAGTTTTCCCCAGAATACGCACCAGAGCTTCGGAAGCAAGCAAAAAAGTTGTGCGTGACAGCATAGGCTCATACTCCTCGCTTGCCGTATCGGTCGAGCAGTACAACATCATGAACACCGACTGGGAATACATGATGCTTCCGGTATGGTTCATGACCTACAAATACAACGATACCGTCTATGAATTCGCTATAAACGGTCAGACCGGAAAACTTGCCGGAACTCCTCCGCTCGACAAGGGCAAACTGAAAAGCTTCTGCGCCGCTATAGGAATTGCGGCAGCGGTAGGACTATATCTTATCGGAGGTGTGATATTCTGATGAGCAAAAAAATAAGCCTTATAGTCGTGTTAGCGGGACTTATCACAGCCGCCGTGATCGTTATCAGCATCTTCTTCGGCGGACAGAAAAATCTCCGTGAGGAATTTGACGGCGACACGAGTTTAAGCGGAATAATCGACGATTACGGATTCTACGACGACGACAAGCTTGATGAACTTGACGAGCTTATACAGGACACCGCCGAAGAAATTGAAATGAACGTGATAGTCTACCTCAGCGGCGCTTCCGGCTATTACCGTACCGACGGCGATATTGACGATTATGCCGCCCAAAGATACGACGATATCTGCGGAAAAGATACCGACGGAGTGTTCCTTTATCTCGATATATGCGGAAAAAGTCCGGCATACGATCTTCTTTCATGCAGCGGAAAAGCCGGAGTAATTTACGGCAGAGACATAGTTTCCATAGTTGAAACAACCAACTCTGAACTTCCTCCATCCGGTCATACCATAAGCGAAAACCAGCTTGATTCAGCCATCGAGACATTCTGCTACACGATTCAGTCCAGATACGAAAACTATAAACCCAACTCATTCCGCTGGGAGCATGATAAATATACGGGGAAATATTTCTACTACAAAAACGGTGAATTTTACGTAACGAAAAAGGCTCCTCCAGTGCTTCGGCTTATCATACTTGGAGTTGCATCGGTAATCGGAGCAGTTATAGCCATTATCTGCTATTATGCGATAAGGAGCAAATATAAATTCAAAACGAGCGCAAATCCGGGAATTTACGTTGCTCACGGAGAAACGCATTTTACAGACAGCTCCGATACCTTTATACGAAGCTACGTTACGAAGCGTAAGATCGAATCGAGCAGCAGTTCCGGCGGAGGAGGCGGCGGAAGAAGCAGCGGCGGAGGACACATCAGCGGCGGAAGTCATCGTTAGCGGCGTGCCACACTCCACAACAATAATGGGATTCCAAAGGGATAATATCCCTTTGGCAGGTCAAGGACAGCGTCCTTGCAGGGCGTGGGACAGAGTCCCACAAAAGACAGCGTGGTGAGATTCCAAAAGAAAATTAAAACCTGCCATTCTATAAAAATCATATTAGAACACATTCCACGCTGTCCGAAAAACAGGGAGCACAGCGAAGCGTCTGCGACCGAACGTCCCGCTAAAAACCGAAAATGACAGAAAAAAACTGCTATACCTAAAACGGTACAGCAGTTTTATTTTACTCATCGTTTTTTTCACTCAACTCGGCGATAAGGTTCATAACCTTAGCCTTATCGGAAAAGCTCAGTTTCGAGAAAGCCTCGGCTACCTGATTGATAGTGGCATCATACTTTTTTTCGGAATCTTCTTCCCTGCCTAAAAGGTAGTCAACTGATACGTCTAAATAATCGGCAATTTTGGCAAGGCTGTCAAACGCTATTGATTTTCCGTGATATAATGCAGACATAGTATTACTACCAAGTTCACAGGCACTAAGCATATCTTTAATGACTTTATTTTTTTCTTTAGCTACAGATTTTATTTTAATCGCTAAATTGTGAGAATCATACATACTTAGCACCTCTTTATTGTATAAACTTACAGAATTTCTTAATTATGCAAAATCTTATTGACAATCGCACAATAGTGCGATATAATATCAAATATGATAACAACAATAGTTATTATAGCAATTATAATATAATTTAATTCAGGAGATAATGTTA
>CAJKFZ010000320.1 GCA_905199285.1 uncultured Ruminococcus sp. | reverse complement strand
AAGAACCTGTATTCATTTCAGAAGAAAGCGCAGAATAACTATTGACATCAAATTGTTAATAATATATAATAAGAATGTACATAATTATTTCATTTTTAGAAAGGAGTTTAAAAATGAAAAGCAAAATTTAAAAAAAGACAGCAGCTCTTTCTCTCTCAGCAGCAATTCTGTTTTCAGGAGCATATGCCGGCATTTCTTCGGATATGACAATAGATGCTGCTTCTTACAAAGCTCGTGTATCAATTCATGATCCGTCGATTTTCAAAGCGGAGGACGGAACGTATTATGTATGGGGTTCACACATTGAAGCTGCCAAGTCTAAAGATCTGCAAAATTGGACTCGTTTTACCAACGGTTATGCAACTGTAAATAATGTAGAATTCGGAGATCTCTCAAAAAACCTGAAAAAAGCGTTCGATTGGGCAGGCGAGGATCTTGAAGACTGCGAAGACAGATTCGGCGTATGGGCGCCGGATGTTATATGGAATCCTGATTACGTTAATTCCGATGGTACAAAAGGCGCATATCTTATGTATTTCTGTACATCGTCAATGTATATGTGTTCTGTTATAGGTTTTGCCGCATCTAAAAATCTTGAAGGTCCTTACACATTTGTTGATACTCTTATTTATTCGGGTTTTACAGAAAATGACAAATATGTTACGAGCTCTACCAAAAACGTTAACCGAAAGTATACTTCAACTAACGTTGACGAACTGATCGCTTCAGGTGAAGTTACTTATAATAAAGAGTGGTTCAGCAACCAGAACTTTAACAATTATCTTTTCCCGAACGCTATAGATCCGACTATTTATTATGATGCAGACGGAACTATGTATATGTGTTACGGCTCGTGGTCGGGAGGAATATTCACTCTTGAAATTGATCCTGCAACCGGCAGATGTATTCACCCCAAAAGCGGAACGACTGCGGACGGACGAATGATCGACAGCTATTTCGGAACTAAAATTTCAGGCGGATATTATATGTCTGGGGAAGGGTCTTTTATTGAGTATAATCCGGATAACGGCTACTACTATCTCTGGGTTACATACGGCGGACTTCTTTCCGACGGCGGCTATAATATGCGTGTTTTCCGTTCAGAAAGCCCGACAGGTCCTTTTTATGATGCGGCAGGAAAACCGGCAGTTTTAAGTCCGAATACAAATCTTGATTCTGTTGGATTAAAAGTAATGGGAAACTATAAATTCAGCAGTTTGGATAAAGCGTATATGGCTTGCGGACATAATTCTGTACTTCATGACGACGATGGAAGATGGTAACAGGCCATCCCTCATCATTAAAATACATTGAATGAGTACGGACTTCATGGAATTCAAACCCGTCATCAAAACGTGCGTGATAAAAAAGATACCGCTCCATATGAATACCGCGGCGATGTTATGGCTGAGTTTGGATATGAACCGTCAGATATAGCGGGAGATTATGAATTTATCAACCACGGCAATTCAACTGATGCCAATATTATTAACTACAGCAAAATTTCACTCAGCGAGGACGGAAATATCAGCGGAGCAATTACCGGAACATGGTCGCAGGCTGATGACAGTTCAGCAGCAGTGATAACTATCGGAAATCAGAAATACAGCGGATATTTTCTTGCAGCGTAGGATGAAAACGGCAAAAAGGTAATGTCGTTTACAGCAGTAGGAAACAATAATCAGACAATATGGGGAGCACAGACTAAGTCTTTTTCGGGCAAGGAAAGGACAGGACTTATCGACTATACAAATAATGATGCAGAACTTGTTATAGCTCCTGATACAGTAGGGGAAAGCAGCAAAACAGTGCATATTGGCGACACTGATCTGGTCAGCGGCGTTTCCTATTACATAACAAACAAAAACAGCGGTTTGTCACTTGATTTGCCGGAAGGTAAGCTTGATGACGGTACGAATATTCAACAGTGGGATTTCAATAAGCTGTGGGCGCAGCAGTGGCGATTAGTTGCTGTTGATGATGAATATTTCAGAATAGTTTCTCTCGGTGACGAATCGAAGTGTATCGCAGTTGCTTCAGATACTGCCGATAACGGAACAAATGTCGAACTTCAGACTTATACAGGTGAAAATAATCAGCTGTTCAAGCTTGTTAAAAGCGGAAGTTATTATGGTATTGTTTCTAAGTGTTCAGACGGAAAGAGCGGATTGGATGTGTTCGAGTGGTCAACTGAAAACGGCGGAAATATAAATCAGTTCTCTTATAATAATTATGATTGCCAGCTTTGGAAAATAGAGCCTGTACATCCGGCAGTACCCAGCGGAACTTACACTATAAAAAATCTGAATAGCGGACTTTTTCTTTCTGAAAATGACGCCAACGCAGTTCAAAGCAATTCTGCAAAGTGGACTTTAACAAAGCTAAATGACGGAACATACACCATTCAGAATACAGAAGGTAAGGCTCTTACAGTTGAAAATGGTTCAGGTGATAACGGAGCAAATATAATTCTTGCAGAAACGAATGGTGATATATCCCAGAAATTTCATCTCCAGTGCAACAAAGACGGTTCTTATTCACTTCTTACAGCAGCTTCAAACGGAACTGCCTGTGCTGACGTTTTTGAAATAAGTATGGAGAATGGAGCAAATATATGTCAGTGGGAATACTGGGGCGGAGTTGGTCAGAAGTTTATTCTGGAATCAACATCAGCCGAAACAGTTCCTCAGAAAATTATAGGAGACGTAAATGCGGACGGCAAGTTCTCAGTTGCAGATGTTGTAATGATGCAGAAATTCTTGTTGGGAAGCGGAGAACTTATTGATTGGGCTGCCGGAGATCTTTAAAAAAAAAAAAAAATTGATGCTTTTGATATGGTTATGATGAGAAAGC
>CAJKFZ010000319.1 GCA_905199285.1 uncultured Ruminococcus sp. | reverse complement strand
GATGATAATGGAAGTATCCAGACCGCCGGAATAATGGATTTAAGTCTGAAACGATCAAGATCTGATTCCGGAAAGAAAGCGTCTCCGTTATAATCTGCGTCTATCTCGGTAAGATAAAGCCTTTTGGCATATTTCATTCCTTGGGAATATATTCTCTGTCCTCCGCAAAGAAATATCCTTGACTGTATTTCATTTTCATCTGCATACTGCTCTCCAAGAGAAATAGCCTCTTCAAGACTGCGTACTGTTCGTAAATTATCACCTGAGAAGTTTTTGCTTTGTGACACGATAATATTGAATCTTTCAGGCAACGGTCTGCCTATTTCTTCATAAGTATTCCGTCCCATTATGACTACGCCGCCCATAGTTACTTTGCGGAAATATGCCATATCCTCCGGAATATTCCATGGTATACGTCCGCAAGAACCGATAACTCCGTTTTTTGCAACGGCTGCAATGATACTAACCATTATTTTTCAGTTTTTCAAGAAGCTGTGCAAGAGTCAGTCCCAGGATAGGATGTCTGTATTCCGGGGCAAGCTCGGCGGCAGGTTCAAGTACAAAAGTACGGTTATGCATATCGGGATGAGGAACTATAAGGTCGGGAGCGTTGATTATCTCGTTATCATATAAAATAAGATCCAGATCCAGAGTTCGTGGTCCCCAGTGGATTTCACGGACACGTCCAGCTTCATTTTCAATAGACTGCATAAGGCGAAGCAATCCATGTGGAGAATATATAGTGCGGCAAATTATTGCTCCGTTGAGAAAATCTTCCTGATCAGTGTAACCGTAAGGCTTCGTTACAATAAGCTCAGATCGCTTAACATCTTTGATGTACTCGTTGTTAAGCAGTTTACTTACAGCACCTTCGATATACGACCGGCTGTCGCCCATATTTGAGCCAAGAGCGATCACAGCCGTGTGCCAGCTCCGATGTATCTTAACTGATACAGAACCAAATTCCATATCTATAGGAGCTTCTGGTTTTCTTATCTCTATGTCTACACTTTCAACCAATTCATAGGTACGAAGTATAGCGGATGCAACCGCTTGAGCAGCAGCTTCAATGAGCTGGTATGTGTTTTCGGTCATTACTTTTTCGATCAGTTTACATACGCTGCCGTAGTCCACAGATTTTTCAAGCTCATCGGATATTCCTGCACTCTCCGTATCAACATAGAGAACCGCATTAACATAGAAATTTTGTCCATTTATATTTTCATGTTCAAAAACGCCGTGATGAGCAAATATTTTCAGCTCTTCAATACATATTTTATCCATTTGAATATCCTCTCATTATTGCCTGAGTCATTCTGACCGCACAGGCATTCTCTTTAACATCATGGACTCTGATGAATGAAGCTTCTCTCATTACTCCGACTACAGTAACAGCAAGCGTACCTTCAAGTCTGTCAGCAGCAGGCAGATCAAGAGTCAGACCAATCACAGATTTTCTTGAAGCCCCCAGCAATACAGGATAACCGAGACTGCTGCACAGGAAATCAAGACGATCTATTGCTTCCAGATTATTTTCATATGTTTTGGCAAATCCTACTCCGGGATCAAGAATGATTTTATCACTGTCAATACCTGCTTTCTGGGCGATATCAAGAGTGATTTTTAAATCTGAGATCATATCGTCCATGAAATTTACATAGTCAGTATTTTTTCTGTTATGCATAAGACAGCATGGCAATCCGCTTTCTGCGATAAGCTTCGCCATTTCACCATTATCGTATTTCAGTCCCCATATATCGTTGATGAGATCAGCTCCTGCCTTGATTCCGGCTTCCGCTACTCTGTACTTATAAGTATCAAGTGATACCGGAATATCGAAACGGCTTTTTACCGCTTCAATTATCGGCACTACCCTGCTTATTTCCTCATCATCGGAAATTTTTGTGTATCCGGGACGTGTAGATTCCCCGCCGATGTCTACTATATCCATACCGTCAGCGATCATTTTCTCAACGTGTTTAAGAGCCGCATCCAAATTATTAAATACTCCTCCGTCTGAAAAGGAATCCGGAGTAAAATTAAGTATTCCCATTATATAACAGTTGCGGTCAGTGTCGAATTTTCTGTTTCCAATAATCATATTCACACCTCGATTTTCATATTTCTTTTTTCCTCGGACCAGTTACAATCTTCCTGCGCAGGACAGCAGAAACACAGCCGTGATTTTTTATCTGCTCTGTAGAATATATCTTCCAGCGAGCGATCATCACCGTTTTTATTTCGATGACTTCCGATAAGACTGAGTATTTTTTCTTGCATTTCTATATCACAGCCTACTTCTTTCAGTATAACTTCTGCTTTACAGATTCCGGCTTCATCGTGAGGAATGCCGCTGATATACTCGTCTGTTCTTCCTATATCATGAAGCAAGGCTGCTGAATATACAATGTCAGGATCGACATAAATCCTCTTTTCATTGCACATTATAAGCGTTATCCGTGCAACATTCAGAAAATGCTCGATATTATGTCCGCAAAAGATGCGATCGTGTTCGAGTTCTGCAAGCAATTTAAGTTCATGAAGATATTTGTCACAGGCAATTATTCTGTTAGTTATTTCAAGATTCAAATTATCCCTCATTCTATTATCGGTTGTCTATTTTCTCCGGATACAGATCATGATGAGTCATCCGTTCCCATGCTACCTGTTCCCATTTTGTATCCGGCTTGCCGTAGTTGCAGTACGGATCGATTGAAATTCCGCCCCTTGGCATAAACTTTCCCCAAACCTCGATATAGTAAGGATCCATCAGCTTTATAAGATCGTTCATGATGATATTTACACAGTCCTCATGAAAATCACCGTGATTGCGAAAACTGAACAGATACAGCTTCAGAGATTTGCTTTC
>CAJKFZ010000318.1 GCA_905199285.1 uncultured Ruminococcus sp. | reverse complement strand
CTCCGATAAACGACAATAAAAAATGAAAAAACTGCTGCACATTTAAGTGCAGCAGTTAATTTTTTACTTATTATAAACAATTTTTATAATTTCTTTTCTGAGAAGAACCATATCAAAAGCGTCAACAGCTCCGTCTTTGTTCATATCACCGATCTCGAACTGTTTGCGTGTGAATTTCTCAGTTCCAAGCAGATACTTCTGAAGAAGAACTATATCGGCAATGTTAATTTTTCCATCATGCGAAAGATCTCCAGAGGGATTAACAGGAGTAGGTTCGGTAGTAGTTGTTGTAACAGTAGTAGTTGTTGAAGTTGTCGTGGTAGTGGTTGTTGTATAAGTCTCTGCGATCCAGTTCTGACATGATGCACCGTTAAGCTCCCACTGTCTTACGTTTGCTCCGGCAGACGAACTTGCATCAGCAACTTCAATTCCCTTTGTGTAACGTCCGGTCGATTTATCATAAGAAGTTCTTGTGACAATGCAGTATGAACCATCAGGATTCTTGACAAATCTCATCATCTGAGTATTTGAAGATGAATTTTTTGCCGAGATTTCAGCGTTTCCGTTATTGATATTCACATATCTGCTGCCTGCAAGATCAGAAACGATATAATAAAGATCACCGGTAGCTGATTTAAGAGTCCATGAATTCCAATCGCCTGAATTATTTTCTCCCGAACCGTTTGCACCCCATTGCTGAACGTTTGCGCCGTCCTCATCTTTGCCTCCTGCAACTTCCATGTAGAGACCGGATGCTGCATTTTTGAACATATAATGAACTGTTGTATCCATTTTCTCGCCTGAGAATTCAACTTCTTCAAATTTCCAGTTCTGGCAGGATGAACCTGTTTTTTCCCACAGCTGACAGTTTGCGCCGGAAGTAGTTGAAGCGCTTTCAATTTCAACAAATACATTTCCTCCGCCAACTTTGGGAATGATTTTGAAAGTTCCGTCAGAGTTTGCAGCAATCATAAATTTCTGATTATCATTTCCCTTGTAGCTATAAAGAGCAATATTGGTACCATTAGAGCTCTTACCGCCGTTAACGTTCATAACATATGTTTTATCGCCAACCATTGACTGAATATAGTAATAACCGTCGCCAGCCGGAACAAATCTCCATGTATTCTGGATTCCCGCTTCGGACGCTCCCCATTGTTGGATATTTGTACTGTTTGCGCCCTTTCCGCCGTCAACATCAAGATAAAGACCGCTGTTTGCATTTTTTATCATGAAATAGGTGTTAATAGCCATCTCGGCTGCCGTAACACCCCAGCTATCATCTGGAGCTTTCATAAATGTTGCAGATGGAACTCCTGCATTTTTGTACGAGCTATATTTTTCTGTGTTATTAGAGGATTGTGCGCCACTGTATGTTGTGCAGTGACTTTTCGCTTCCGACGCAGAAAGTGCAGTATAACTGTAGTTTTTGTTCGGACGCCATGAACAGTTTTGTGCATTTCCTTCAATGGTTGTTCTGTTGCATTTTGAGAACTGCGAGCCTGATTCTGCATACGAACCGGGATAAGTTACTGTATTCCAGTCGCAGATGACGTTGCCTCCGTTTTCATAGTAACAGCTTTCCGCAAAAATCTTAGATGCCGTATGAACGGTATATGCCATACTGAAAGTATTTACATAGTTGTTCAGTGAATGGAAATAGCCATAACGCATAAGACCAGGTCCACGTGTCAGTGTTTTCTGAAAGCGATTGCTTATCAGAGACATTCGTGGAAAATTGTTGTAGTTTTTATAAGAGTTGTCGTCGTCTGCCGGATAGCCAAGTATCAGACCATATTCATGCAAACCAAACGAAGAATCCGACACAGTGCAGTAATCTGCATCATAACAGCACGCCAGGAATTTATCCCAATCCTCAAGTCCTGTTGAAGCGGTATTATAATCGGAATGACCTGTGAAAGTACAATGATCGACCCAAAGATTCTTGCCTGATCCGAAATAAACAACGATAGAGTCGTTTCCGTTTGATTCAGAATCGTGCTGAAGTTCAAAGTTTTTAATTATCAAATTGTTACCGACGCCGCTTTGGGTAGATGTACAGAACTGTACATTATAGAGCGTATGAGCAGAGTAACTTCCGATTATAGTTTTATTGTTGTGGACGTAGATTCTTCCATCCGGACAGTAATAGCGTCCTGATGAATCTTTTTTCAAACTTGTAACCTTGATATCGGCAGTAACAACGATCGTATACGGAGTATCGGATGTTGCATATTTTTTCAGTTCATCAAACGTTGAGACTTCAACTGTTTCTCCCAATACACCGCCTATATCAGATGCCTTTATGTTTCCGGTATTGTCATCGAAGCAATATCCTGCAAACCCCTGCAAACCGGCACAGTTGAGAAGCCATTTTTGACTGTTGGAACCATTATAATCCGAGAGAGAGGTTCCGGAAGCACCGGCTGTAAGAGCCAGCGAGGAATTGGAATAGTTCACGATTTTATAATGCAGATCATTGCCGTGCTTATCCTGAGAAACCGGAATAATATACCAATACTGGGACTTATCGTTTTCGTTGCCATAGATAACGGTTTCTGTACCATTTGAAACAGAATAAGCATACGGCGTAAGAAGCCGTCCCGAAGCAGCATTGACTATTTTATAGTAATTTCCGTTTGAGTTTGCACCACAGTAATCAATGCGCCACTGTTCATTGAGCGTGCCGTTTTCATCCGCAAGAGAAGCAGAAGTTTTATCTGCTGTTGATGAAACGGTAAGATTTTTTGAATCATCGTAGAGGGCGATATTCATAAGCTGCGGGGCGTAATCCTTTGAAACAGCAGCATTTGTTTCGATAGGATTTCCGATACTGCTGAAATGAGCCGTAATTAAAGCTGTTCGCTTAATTGCAAAAGCAGTTAT
>CAJKFZ010000317.1 GCA_905199285.1 uncultured Ruminococcus sp. | reverse complement strand
TAACTGTGCCACTTGCTTATGTCCCATAATTTTGGCTATGAGAAATAATGATATTACAGATGATACTGATGTTAAAATTAATTTTATAAAATCCATATAAACCTCCAAATCTTAATTTAGATTAGTATTTCCTGAAAAAATAAAATATATACTTCGTCGGACAAAAAGTTATTATATAAATTTGATTTACTTTTGCAAAAACAATTACTTTACAAAGCGGCGCAAGATGAAATGTTAAGCAATATTCAATTTATGTTATAAAGGAGTAAGAAATAATACGGCAATAACAAACCTTTGGGAGCGTTATCATTGCTTGACTTATGGATTTAATATATTGCAGACATAAGATCAGAAAAAAGCGGCTGACAAATGTCAGTCGCTATATACTATTATAATAGTATACGAGCCTGCGCTAAACGGAGCAGGCTTAAAAATCAGGCGGGAAACACTCGCTTTAAATACTTGTAATGTATATTATCTTATCGACCAGATGAAAATGAAGGGATGTTGAAAATGAGACGTCAATACAGAGAGAAATATTATGTGTGCGGAGATTATCTTGAAGCGCATATTTTTCCGGTTTATAGAAAATCGATATCACGAAGAAAGAAATCAAAGCCTTCGAGAGAGTGTCAGCAGAAACTGAATGATATAAGTGCTGAAAATAAGTGCATCAGGATAGTGCACGCTAATTTTTCATACAAGGATATGAAGATAGATTTAACATATGACAATGCTCATGTTCCTATAAGCGATGAAAAGGCAGCAAAGGAGCTTGAAAACTTTCTGAGACGTTTAAAGCGATACAGAAGTAAATTAGGCTTGCCGGAGCTTAAATATATTTCTGTGACCGAAAAAGGAAAAAGGACAGGCAGATATCATCATCATCTTATCATAAGCGGAGGATTGAGTCCGCAGGAGATAATAGCGATCTGGGGAAGAGGATATGTCAGAACTGACGCTTTGCAGTTTAATGAAAATGGAGTTGCAGATCTCGTCAGATATATTTTAAAGAAATCAATTGCATCCGGAAAAAGGTGGAACAGCTCAAAGAACCTTATCCATCCTCCGGCAAGACAGAGAGACGGCAGATTTTCTGCACGTCAGGTAAGGGAGCTGGCGAGAGATACTCAGAATAACCGTGAGTATGAAAAATGCTATGACGGATATTATTTTTCGGAAGCAAGAATGGTTTTAAACGATATAAACGGCGGAGTTTATATATATGCAAGATTTTATAAAAAGGAGGCTGAATTTTGCAGTACGGTAAATCGAATGAAGAAACGGAACAGATAACTCTTTTTCGCTGGGCGGCGTTTGCCGAGAATAAATATCCGGAATTGAAATTGATGTATCATGTTCCGAACGAGGGCAAACGGAGCGTAAGAGCAGGCAGCAGATTGAAGCAAGCCGGTTTGAAACCGGGTGTGCCGGATATAGTTCTTCCGGTAGCAAGAGGCGGATATATCGGGTTATACATAGAGCTGAAATACGGCAGGAATAAAACTACCGAGAATCAGAAGGATTGGCTCAGGGACTTATGCGGTCAGAATCATCTTACGGCAGTTTGCTATGGCTGGGAGCAGGCTAAGGATCTGATAGAATCGTATTTGAAGCTTGCGCCTACAACTATTGTACGATCGAAAGGAGAAGAAATATGAAATTAAAAACAGTTCTTCAGCTTCTTAAAGCTAAAAGAAGAATAATTCTGTACGAAAGCGATGACGGTCAATGGATAGGAGACGGATCCGCTGCATTTCCTTTGCATGGACTTCCGCATATGAAGCAGGAAAATCTGCGCTCGCTTCTTGATGTTACGGAAAAGCAGTTTGCGCAGATGGATGTTTCGTCCGAGAGGATGCCGTTTTCAACGGAGGATAATGTTATCGGAGAAACAATGCTGACTCACTGCGGCATGGTCATGCATTACAGAGGTTACGAGCTTATCCCTCTTATATCCGGAGCAAAGGTATATTACGTCCAGTCAGGATATATAAAGCCTTTCGGAGGCATTGACGATATTTCTTATGACGTAAGAAAACTGGAAAATGGCAGCGAGTATATAGCCGTTAAAGAAGGATTCCTGCTCCGTGCTGTTATTGCTCCCTTTGATGCAGTGACAGATGAATTTGTCGGCATTCTCAACAAGATATACGGCCTGTCTATGAATGCGTTGTCCGAGAAAAGAGAGCGTCACCGTCAGAATATTGAACGCAGTGAATTTCAGAATTTGGCTTTTGAGGAGGAGTATTATGAGTGATAAATGTGTATTTGCAACAGATGAAGGAACGTGCAGCATCCTTATATCCACACGCTGTACGGGATTTCGTTCAAAGCGAGTGTGCTCGTTCTCTAAGACAAATCAGGAGTACATAAACGCTATTAATGATTCAATTCGTATCAATAGAAGAAAAGGCAATTGTTTCAACTGCAAGTACAGAAGCGTTCAGTGCGAGATTCGGGAAACGGAGGATGAATATGACGGCTAAAGAGTATCTTGAACAGATTGAAAATATTGATATCAGAATCAAAGCTCTTGAAATGCAAAAGAGGCGTTTGAAAAATAAAGGCAGCAGTGAAAAGGAAACGCAAATGCTTGAGCAGGATATAGAACAGTTAAGAAACGACTTTACTAATCTTCAAAGAAAAATTACTAAAGAAATTCATTCTATAAAAAATAATGTTTACGCTTCAATTTTATCAGCTAAACATCTTAGTGGTGCAACATGGGAAGAGATTGCATTAATGCTTGGCTATAAAGATGAAAAGTATGTCAGAACAGCTCTCTATAGAAAAGCACTAAAAGAATTTTCAAAATTGCCCCGTTGATTCACCCTTTTGACCCTGTTATTCTCCTTAAAAATGTGATACACTGAAAATAAGAAAAAATATAT
>CAJKFZ010000316.1 GCA_905199285.1 uncultured Ruminococcus sp. | reverse complement strand
TCCGGAGGATGCATGTGTGCAGATGGAACTGACCGGACACGATTTCTTCGTATTCTATTCCAAATGAATCAGGCAAGGTAAGTATGTACACCTGCGGACCTACCGTTTACCATTATGCTCATATCGGTAATCTGCGAAGCTATATCATGGAGGATGTTCTCGAAAAATATCTGCGTTTTTCCGGTCTTGACGTTAAAAGAGTCATGAATATTACCGACGTCGGACACCTTACAAGCGACGGCGATACCGGTGATGATAAGATGCTCAAAGGCGCAAAGCGTGAACATAAAACCGTTATGGAAATAGCTAAATTTTATACCGATGCTTTCTTTGACGATTGTAAAAAGCTGAATATAAAAACTCCTGATGTTGTCGCTCCTGCAACGACTTATATCGGCGAATTCATAAAAGTTATCTCGTCTCTTATGGAAAAAGGATACGCTTACGAAGCTGGCGGAAATATCTATTTCGATACCTCAAAGCTCGAAAAATACTACGTTTTCAACGATTTTAAAGAAGAAGACCTTGCTGTCGGAGTTCGTGAAGGAGTTGAAGAGGATGGCAATAAACGCAATAAAGCCGATTTCGTTCTCTGGTTCACAAAGTCTAAATTCGACGATCAGGAGCTTAAATGGGACAGTCCATGGGGAATCGGTTATCCCGGCTGGCATATCGAGTGTTCCTGCATAAGCATGAAAAATCTCGGCGAATATCTTGATATCCACTGCGGCGGCATCGACAACGCTTTCCCTCATCATACGAACGAAATTGCCCAGAGCGAAGCTTATATCGGTCATAAATGGTGCAATTACTGGTTCCACGTTCATCATCTTAATACGAACAGCGGTAAGATGAGCAAATCAAGCGGAGAGTTCCTTACGGTTTCACTCCTTGAAGAAAAAGGCTATAATCCGCTTGTTTACCGTTATTTCTGTCTGCTTTCACACTACAGAAAATCGCTTGTTTTCACTTGGGAAAATCTCGATAACGCCGTTACAACATTCAACAAACTCATCGCTAAGATCGCTGCGCTTACTAAGGAAAATTCCGCTGAAATCGAAGCTCCTGAATATGAAAACCTTATGAAGAACTTCACCGACGCTCTCGATAACGACCTTAATACGTCCCTTGCTATCACTGCGGTTTACGATGTTCTCAAATCAAAGACCAATGCGGCAACTAAACTTGCTCTTATTGCGGAGTTTGACAAGGTTCTTGGTCTTGATCTTATTGAAACAGCAAAAAAATCAGCCCAGGCTTCCGATTCCGCAAGCGAGGACGATATCCCTGCCGAAGTCATGGAACTCGCCGAGCAGAGAAAAGCTGCCCGTAAGGAGAAGAATTTCGCTCTTGCAGACGAGCTTCGCAACAAAATTGCTGAACTCGGCTACGAGATCAAGGAAACACGTCAGGGAACGGAAATAAATAAAATTTAGGAATGATAAACTGAATGGCAAGAATTTATCCCCTTTTCAGCTCCAGCAAGGCAAACTCCACTTTTATCGGCAATGAAAAAGCCGGAATCCTTATCGACTGCGGTGCAAGCTTTAAAAGGCTTTCTGCGGCGCTGGAATTAAATAATATCCCGCTTTCGGCTGTTCAGGCTGTGTTCATAACTCATGAACACAGCGATCACGTTGCCGGACTTTCAATGCTTACCAAAAAGACAGGTATTCCCATCTACGGTCAGAAACGTACTCTTCAAAGACTGTATGACGCCGGAAAAATTGCACCGTCCTCCCATGTCATCGACATGGAAAAACTTTCGATAGAATGCGCAGGTTCGGAAATAAGCTGTTTCAACACACCGCATGATACTATCCAGAGCTGCGGCTACAGAATACATACAGCCGACGATAAATTCTGCGCTGTCTGCACCGATCTCGGACACATCACTCCCGAGGTAGACAACGCTCTCAGCGGATGCAGACTTGTTCTTATCGAGGCTAATTACGACGAGAATATGCTCCGTCAAGGCCCTTATCCGCTTTATCTTAAGGAGCGCATCCTCTCGCCGAACGGTCATCTTTCAAACGATGATTGTGCTGTTCAGGTCGGAAAGCTTATCGAACGTGGAACAACTCATTTTATACTTGGTCATCTGAGCCAGGATAACAACCGTCCGCATATAGCCGAGCAGACCGTTAAAAGCAGTCTTTCTCAGTACACCTTCGGAAAAGACTATCTTATGGGCGCTGCTCCTGTTGAAACTAAGGGAGGAGCTGTGATTTTCTGATGAACGTTAATCTTATCGTTATCGGCAAACTGAAAGAGGATTATCTCCGGAATGCCTGTGCCGAATACATCAAACGTCTTTCACGTTTCTGCACTTTCGAGCTTCATGAGCTTGATGAATGCCGTCTCAGCGATTCTCCATCGGAAAAGGAGATCGCCGCAGCGCTGAAAAAAGAAGCGGAACAAATAAAAAAATATGCTAAGGGAATGATAATTCCCCTTTGTATCGAGGGAAAACAGCTCAGCAGCCCCGAGCTTTCCGGGCATATCTCCGATGCCGGAGTAAACGGTTTCAGCACTGTTACATTTATCATCGGAAGCTCTTTCGGTCTTGATCCGGACATAAAGGCTATGGGAAATCTCCGGCTTTCCATGTCGAAAATGACATTCCCCCACCAGCTTGCAAGAGTCATGCTTCTGGAGCAGATATACCGTGCATTTCAGATCTCCGGAGGCGGAAAATACCATAAATAAAAACCTATTGATTCATTGCGGCTGTATTTACTTATCTGGCATTATAAGGGGGACTCTGTCCCCCTTTACCCCCTGCCAAAGGGATATCATCCCTTTGGAAACCCGGTATTAATAAATTCAAATCCCAATAAGGAATTTGAATTTATTAGGGCTGAACGCCCATAAAATATAAACACTTTTAGCAGAA
>CAJKFZ010000315.1 GCA_905199285.1 uncultured Ruminococcus sp. | reverse complement strand
CGGAAACTGGGTTTCATCAGCTGTAATGGATCAGAGAATGGAAAGCTATATAAAAAATATGTTTGCTGCAATAAAACAGCAGTATCCTGATCTGAATCTTTATGCTTATGATGTTGCCAACGAATGTATCAGTGATGATTCAAACAGAACTGCTAATTTCGGCGGAGCAAGAGAGCCGGGCGATAATAATATCGAGGGTGGTAAGTCCGGTTGGGTTCAGGTTTACGGAAATAACAGCTTCGTAGAAAAAGCTTTTACTTATGCAAGAAAATACGCTCCCGAAGGATGTGATCTTTATTACAACGACTATAATGAGTATTGGGATCACAAAAGAGACGCTATCTACAATATGTGTAAGTCTCTTTATGAAAAAGGACTTCTTGACGGCGTTGGAATGCAGTCCCACGTTCCCGCTAATGCCACCGGATTTGCCGGAACAGACTCATATCTTACTGCAATGGACAAATATCTGTCTATTGGATGCGATGTTCAGGTAACAGAGCTGGATATATCTCTTGAAAGCGGAAAATATTCGCTTCAGGAACAGGCAAATAAATATAAGGCTATTTTCCAGCACGCTATGGAGTGGAATAAAAATCCGAAGTCAGACGGACGTGTAACTCTTGTTGCAATTTGGGGACCGAATGACGCAAATTCATGGCTAAAGGCAGGAAGCGACGCACTCCTTTATGATTCAAATAATCAGCCTAAGATCGCATATAATACTCTCACCTCCATGATACCGCAGTCTGAGTGGGGCGATGGAAGCAATTATCAGGGAGGAGAAGTTAAACCAATTGAACCAAATGAATACGGTTGGTTCTTTAATGACGGATTTGAGGGAGATACTTGCAGCTGGAACGGTCGTGGAGCTGCTGAAATAATGACAAGCGGCAGAACTTCTTATGTTGGAAGTGAAGCGCTTCTCGTTCAGAACAGAACTGCTTCATGGAATGGCGTGTCCAAAACTCTTAATCCGAGAGCTTTTGTTCCGGGAGAAGAATTCAGTTTTAGTGTAAATGTGATGTATTTTGACGGCGATGATACCGATAAATTCTATCTTAAATTACAGTATATCGGCTCAGACGGTGAAACTCACTATGATACTATTGCCGAGGGAACTGCTCCAAAGGGAGAATGGTTGCAGCTTGCAAATACAAATTATCTTATTCCTGCTGACGCTTCTGATATGCAGATCTATGTTGAAACTGCTGATTCAACAAATAATTTCTATATTGATGAAGCTATCGGTGCAGTAGGAGGAACAGGCATACTTGGAGCAGGACAGCCGACAGTAAGAAAACTTATCCTCGGTGATACGGATTTTGACGGCGAAATTACTGCTTTCGATATGGTTATTGCACGCAGATGTCTGCTTGGTCAGATTGATGATTCGCTTGCAAAAAAAGCGGCTGATGTTGACCAGAGCGGAAAAGTTGAGGTAAACGATATTGTTCTTCTTCAGCAGTATATTCTTGGTATGATAAAGGAATTTCCTGTTGCTGAAAAAGTAATTGATACAGCAGCTATGGAGGCAATTTTCAAGAACGTGAATGTTGCTTCAAGCTATAAAAAAGACGGCGAAAATAATCCTCTTTATACTCAGCGTTTCGGAGCAGATCCTGGAGTAATGGAATATAACGGCAGAGTATATGTTTATATGACAAATGATGTAGTTGAATACGACAGCAATGGTCAGGTAACTGAAAATACATACGGTCAGGTAAATAAAATCAATTGCATTTCATCAGATGATATGGTAAACTGGACCGATCACGGTGCAATTGAAGTTGCAGGAGCTAACGGTGCAGCAAAATGGGCTTCACTTTCATGGGCGCCATGTGCGGCTCATAAAACTATCAATGGAAAAGAAAAATTTTTCCTTTACTTCTGTAACGGAGGCAACGGCGTATGCGTTCTTACTGCGGATTCACCTACAGGTCCGTGGAGCGATCCTCTTGGTCATGAACTTGTAACAAGAGCTGTTCCGAACTGCGGTAATATCCCATGGCTTTTCGATCCGGCTGTATTCGTTGATGATGATGGAACAGGCTATCTCTGTTTCGGAGGCGGTGTGCCAGACGGACAGCAGGCCATGCCGTCTACAACACGAGTTGTCAAGCTTGGCGCTGATATGATAAGTCTTGATGGAACTCCGGTAACTATCAATGCACCTTATGTTTTCGAGGATTCCGGTATTAATAAGATCGGTAACAAATATTACTACACATATTGTTCCAACTGGAATACAGGTGGAAACCAGTATGGTCTTTCAAGCGCAGGTATTCAGTATATGGTTGCGGATAACCCTCTCGGACCTTATACATATGGCGGTGAATTATTCAAGAATCAGGGAAATTTCTTCCCTGGCATGACGGGAAATAATCACCATTCAATTGTGAGCCTGAATAATCAGCTTTATCTTTTCTATCACTCACGTCCTGTTGAAAAGGCTATGGGAATTGATGGAAATTACAGAAGTCCGCAGGTTGATAAAATAACCATGAGCGAAACAAAAATTAACTCTGTAACCGGAACAATGACCGGCATTGCACAGCTTAAATCACTTGATCCCTACAAGAAAATTGAAGCTGAAACTATGTCTAATCAGTCCAAAGACATCTCTATAAGCGGTCTTGGAAATACTACGGTCAAGGGAACGAAAGGAAGCTGGATAAAAGTAAGCGGAGCAGAACTCAATAAGGGAACTGACAGCATAACAATAAGAGCAACAGCGTCCAACGGCGGAGTTATCAAATTCTGTACAGGTTCACTAACCGGCGATGTTATCGGATATGCAGAGATCGAAGCCGGAAATTCTATGAGTGAAATAACAGTTCCTTCGGTTTCATCAGTAAGCGGCAAAAAAGATATTTATCTTGTTTTCAGTTCAGATATCGAGCTT
>CAJKFZ010000314.1 GCA_905199285.1 uncultured Ruminococcus sp. | reverse complement strand
TATAAAAAGTGATAGAGTGAATCTATAAGCGGAAAAACGGGCGAGCATATTGCTCACCCGATATTCAGACCTTCAAATATTCTTCCAGTTTTCTGATATATACATTTCCGACTTCACTTAGAAGTGTATTTTTTCTCGTAATATAGCCAATCTCCATAATGCTGTCATCTTCAATTGGTACGGCAGCATAGTCATCACCGTTAAGACTGCCGCAAATAATTCCGGAGCAAAACGTGTAGCCGTTCAGACCTTTCATCAGATTCAGCATAGTGGAACGATCTGATGCTTTTATCACTCGTGCATAATCCGATGTGCTGTAGATCTCCTCTGCAAAGTAAAACGAGCTTTTATCTCCCTGCTCAAAGGTCAGGCACGGATAGCTTTCAAGCTCCTCAAAAGTTATTTTTTTACTGCCTGCAAGGGGGTGTTCTTTCCAGAGGTAGACATAGACTCCGCAGTCAATGAGGTGATGAAACTCCAAATGATTTGTTTGCAGAATCTTAGTGATAACCTGTCTGTTGAAGTCACTGAGATACAGCAGACCGATTTCACTTTTCATGGAAGCTACATCATTTATCACTTCAGGTGTTTTCGTTTCATAGACTGCAAATTCATATTCAAAAGTGTCAAATTCCTTGACGGTGTTTACAAATGCCTTGACTGCAAAGGAGTAGTGCTGTGCGGAAACACCGAACTTTTTCTTCACCTTTCCGCCTAAATATTTCTCCTGCAAAGTTTCATACTGCTGATAGAGCTGCCTTGCATAAGTCAAAAATTCTGCACCGTCAGCGGTTAGAGATACACCCTTTCCGCTGCGGTAAAAAATCGTAATTCCAATTTCCTTTTCAATCTCATGCACAGCGCTGGTCAAGGACGGCTGTGCGATAAAAAGCTGCTCTGCCGCTTTATTCATAGAGCCTGTGTCGGAAATTGTGATAATGTAATTTAATTGCTGTAAAGTCATAATATTATCCTTGTGGCTTCAGGCAACCTCTAAAAACCTCTTTTGGCAAAAATCAGCTATACACAGCATTTGCCACGTCAAGCTCTCTTGGAGTGCGCAAGCACGCCTTCGAGAGCTTTCCTTGCAACTGCTGCATCTATCTGATTTTTGTTTAACCAAACAGGTTTTTAGAGGTCGCCTTTATTTTCTTTCTTATGTCTGCAAGACGGTTCAGAGCTTCATTCAGAGTGTCATTCTTCTTTGCGAAATGCAGGCGAATATAGCGGTTTTCAGGCTCTTTGAAAAAGCTCGAACCCGGTACAGCTCCCACACCTACATCTCTTGCAAGCACCTCGCAAAATTCCAGATCGCTGTCATATCCGAACTCTGATATATCAAGCAGAATATAATATGCTCCTTGTGGAACGGTATGACGTATGTTCAGATCGTCCAGACCCTTGAGGAACAAATTGCGCTTCTCTGTGTATTTTTCTTTCAGCCATTTGTAGTACTCATCGCCGAATTTCAGCCCCGTTACGACAGCCTCCTGCAATGGTGCGGCAGCTCCGACTGTAAGAAAATCATGAACTTTTTTTACCGTGTCAATTACGTCAGGCGATGCGATAACATAACCCAGCCGCCAGCCGGTAATGGAATAGGTTTTCGACAGCGAACTGCACTGAATGGTACGTTCCCACATTCTTGGCAAAGCTGCAAAATATGTATGCTTATCAGGCTCATAGATGATATGTTCGTATACCTCATCTGTGATAACGAAGGTATCGTATTTTTCTGCAAAATCAGCGATAATCTGCAATTCCTCATGGCTGAAAACCTTTCCGCAGGGATTAGACGGATTGCATAAAATGAGTGCTTTCGGATGCTGTTTAAATGCCGATTCCAGTACATTCACATCAAAATTAAATTCAGGCGGATTCAACGGAACATATATCGGTTCAGCTCCCGAAAGTATGGTGTCTGCTCCATAATTTTCGTAAAAGGGCGAAAATACAATGACTTTATCTCCCGGGTTTGTCACGCTCATCATCGCCGCCATCATTGCTTCCGTACTGCCGCAGGTTACAACGATCTCGCTGTTGGGGTCTATTGTTCTGCCCGAAAAATGTGCGTACTTTTCAGCAAGGGCTTCACGGAAATTCTGTGCGCCCCATGTGATGGAGTATTGATGAAAATCCTCCCTTGTCACCTGTGCGAGACGATCTAAAATTTCTCTCGGCGGCTCAAAATCCGGAAATCCCTGTGACAGGTTCACAGCTCCATACTTGTTGGAAATTCTCGTCATTCTGCGGATAACGGAGTCCGTGAAATCCGCTGTTCTGTTTGATAATGTGAGCATATTACTTCCTCCAATCTCTGCGAATCTTCTCCCATTTTGCATCACGGGACTGAATAATTATCTGAATATCCTCGTCTGTCAAATGTCTGAATCGGCCCTGTTTTTTCAGATAATCCGAGACGCTTGTAAATTCCTTTGGGTCATGATTCAGCGTAAATTCGCCGTTTTCGTACTCCGCAAGATACCACAGACCGCAGTCCGCAATTTCCCTTGCGGAATCAATAGTATCGCTGACAGGGATTCCCCAACCCGTAGGACATGGTGCGATAACATGAAGATATTTTGTACCCTTGATTTTTGACGCCTTTTCTACCTTGTTCAAAAAATCAGTCATATATCCCACTGTAGCCGTTGCTGCATAGGGAATATCATGAGCCGCCACAATCTCAAACATATTCTTTTTCGGACGAATATTTCCGTGTATATTTTTACCTGTCGGCGTAGTTGTTGTCTTTGCACCGAAAGGCGTAAGACCGCTTTTCTGGATTCCCGTATTCATGTAAGCCTCGTTGTCATAACAAATATAGATGATGTTATCGTTACGGTCAATAGCTCCGGAAAGTGCCTGTATTCCGATGTCTGCCGTACCGCCGTCACCTGCAAATCCAACCGCTGTAAAGTCTTTGATACCTCTTGCACGG
>CAJKFZ010000313.1 GCA_905199285.1 uncultured Ruminococcus sp. | reverse complement strand
AAAGTTCCGATGGTATTTTCCCGAAATATCCCTGTGACGCCTCGTAAATACCGTAATATCCGCTTCCGAAATAAATCGTATTAACATATATCTCGAAGAGTTCTTTTTTGGTATATTCTTTTTCAAACGCAAATGCGGCGAATATTTCCGCAAATTTACGTTCAATGTGCTTTTCCTGAGTGAAAAGAAGATTCTTGGCTATCTGCTGAGTGATAGTACTTCCGCCCTCTGCCGCTGACATTGTTTTTATATCTGTTAAAACAGCTCGTCCTATTGCCTTTATATCTACTCCTGAATGTTTTTCAAAACGCTTATCTTCAACTGATATCACCGCATCTATGTATATTTCCGGTAATTCTTCGTAAAGAATAAAATTATCCTGAGAGCGAATCGATTCAACGATCTCTTCAATTGTCCTTTTTTCTGTGGCTTTTTTATACATATTATATCCTTTTATTCCAAAAAATCCTATAAAAAGGACTGCTAGAATAAAAATAACAGCAAATATCCTCAGAATTACTTTGCCGATCGGAAATGATTTCTTTTTCATGAATCGTTACTCCCTTCCGAAGCGTTTTATTGTCTTATCCGTCAGCTTCCAGATCAGATTGACAACAAAAATAATTATCCCGACCGGTATCAGAAGAATTCCTATGACCGCAGCAACTATGCTTAAAACAAAATAGGATACTCCCTTTTTAAAATTGATTTTCTTCATTTTTAATGCTCCTTTTATTGAAATTACAAGTTCATTATATCAATAGAAAATTACATTGTGGTGACTTTAATATAACATTTTCGTCACTATTCGCAATTAATAACATATCTCTTGAAATATTCGCCAAAATATGATATAAGCGACGAGCCGCCGCAGGCAAGTTTGCGCTAAGAAACAATTAAACAAAGATTAATCTCCGCGATTGTTGCATTTTTGTCAATTATATGATATAATGTATTAAAATAAAATAACAAGGAGAAAATTATGCCAGAAATTATTGAAATAAATGACCTTTCAGCACAAGATCTTATCCCCTTTGTTTCAAGTTCCGAGGTTCAGCTCAAACGCTTTTTCGAACCTGATATCGGTATCTTCATTGCTGAAAGTCCAAAGGTCATCCGTCTGGCTCTTGACGCCGGATACGAACCGATCTCTATACTTATTGAAAGAAAATATATAAACGGTCAAGCCCAAGACATCCTTGAACGATGCGGCGGTATCCCCGTTTATACTGCTGGCAGCGATATTCTTACTCAGCTTACAGGATTTAAGTTAACTCAAGGAGTTTTATGCGCTATGCGGCGAAAAAAACTTCCGACTGCTGAAGAAATAATGAAAAGTGCTTCAAGGGTAGCTGTTCTTGAGGATGTTATGAATCAGACTAACATAGGCGCAGTTATACGTTCCGCTGCCGCTTTAGGATTTGACGCTGTTCTGCTGACTCCGGCAAGCAGCGATCCTCTTTACCGCCGATCTGTTCGTGTGAGCATGGGAAATGTTTTTAAAATTCCGTGGACCTATTTTGATGATAATATTGATTACGTTTCTCATCTTAAAAATTCAGGTTTCACCACGGTTGCTATGGCTCTTCACAGCAATACTGTAGATATAGACGATCCAGTATTTGAATCAATCGAGAAAATTGCTGTTATACTCGGAACGGAGGGAGAGGGGCTTAAATCCTCAACTATAGAAAGCTGCGACTATACAGTTAAAATTCCTATGGCAAACGGAGTTGATTCGCTTAATGTTGCTGCTGCAAGCGCAGTCGCTTTCTGGCAGCTAAGAAGAAAATAAGATAAGCTGCCGTACTTGAAAGTATGGCAGCTTATTTGTTATGAAGCAGTTTCTATTCTCTTTTTCTTTATTTTGGAGCTTGCTATTCTTATTAAGCTAAGAATTATATCGTAAACATTCTGGATTATCAATGCCCAGAACAATGCATGGATAAAAACATATCCTATTGGCTCGAAGCAATGCTTGCATCTGTCAAGGATATCGGGATATTTTACCGAGAAATCAGGATAAATCTTTCGGTCGAAAACATATGAAAGCAGATAAAGCGCAAGAGTTGTGTTTCCAAGCTGACGGAGTATAAATTTGACAACCTTGTTTGTCGTTTTGATATCACAGAGAAGTACGAAAATACATACGGCAGCGATGAAAATTGGATAAGTTCCGTAATCATTGAAATGATATGAAAGGAAGCGATAATGGAAATCAGGATTTTCATCAAATGTATTGTTTATTGTCTGATGATAGGTACTCATTGTCAGGAAGATCATATCTGCAACGAGAATAACGAATGCGATAAGTTTTCCCGTTACTTTCTTTTTAATCGGATATTCACGGATAAACGCTCCGACATAATAATATGCAAGAGGCCAGAGTGCATTCAGGTAATCAGGAATAAGTCTTGATTGAGTTTCTCTGTCAAAACCGATATAAAGACTTCTTGCAACTATTGTTAAAGTAGTTATTGTGATAACAAGAGCAAGATGCTGTTTTTTATTTTCAAGTCCATTAAAAGCAAGATTGAGGAAAGGTATCAGCAGAAAAAGGGCAATATAGAAGTTAACATACCAGCTGTACTGAGCATTGGTGAATTCAAGGAAACCTTTAAGCGTAGTCCAGGGAGTAAATTCCTTATTAAAAACTTCTTTGTCCTTCATCATGCACGGAATGCTTACCACAATATAAATAACGATTATTTTTATCAGACCAAGGTAATATTTTCCGCTGAATTTCTTATTCTTCATAAGATAACCGGTTGCGATCATAAAAAGCGGAACACAGGTGTAAACCAGCCACCTCATTGCGATGGGAGCTATATATTCTTTGCTTTGGATAGGAACATAATATACTCCGCTGTACAAAAAGAAATGAATGGAAACAACGAAAAATGCGGCAAGAATTTTTATAATATCGATTCCAGCATAATAAGG
>CAJKFZ010000312.1 GCA_905199285.1 uncultured Ruminococcus sp. | reverse complement strand
CTAAAAAAAAATTTTACTCAAAAAGAGATAGCTCTTAGAATAGGAGTTTCTGAGCAGACGATATCAAAGTGGGAAAACGGTGAGTGCTTACCGGATGTTTATAATTTAAAATTGCTGGCACAGATCCTTAATATTTCTGTTGATAGCTTATTGGATACCGAAATCAAAAAACCGGAAAAAATCATTGAGACAATTAAAATTGGCGGAGCAAGTTTTGAAGTAGTTGAGAAACCGGAAACTATTTTTGCAGGTAGAATTATATATGCAAAAGATTATAGAGATTCAGACAGTTTCAATTCGGCAATAGAATTATTAACTGAAGATGATAAACAAATTGCATTCGGTATATTGGCGGAAACCGCATTGCCGATTTATGATATAAATTTAAGCGTAAATTTTTGGCTTGATGAGAAGTTGCGTGCATATGGATTTGTTCGAGAAGTTATGACTGAGGAACAACCTGATGGCATAGATGTTTATAAAATGCCCGCATCATTATTTATACGTGCATATACGGATAAAGAAACATCCCAGCTTGTTAGTAAAGAGCAATGTGCAACATGGGAACTTTTTTCATATATCAGAGACTTCTTTATGCCCGCACACGGTTTTAAAATGGCTCAAAATGGAGCGCAGGAATTTGAAGTTTTTGATACATTTGAGCATAATCTTGGTTATGCCTATATGCCGGTAGTTAGAATATGAGAAATTAATAATTGTTATCAAAGAACAAGTTCTAAAATTATAGTACGGTCACAACAATATGTCAATAATAAAGCCATAGTACTTCCAATCGTAAAAACAGAAGTACTATGGCTTGAATTTCTTTATGAGTGCCGCAAAACGCAGCAGCTTATATTATCATTAATCGGTGAGAGCGTCATTGATCGGGAGAGAATCAACAATTTCAAGTTTAAGCATCTGGATAGCAAGAGCGTCCTGATTTGTTACGCCGTCGCCGACATTAGCGCAGTCGGCATTCCGCAAACCTTCTTCAGTAATATGTGTAGGATCAGAACCTTCCAGACCATACTTATCGGGGTTAGAAAGCGACTGCATGATAAGAACAGCGTCGGACATATCTATCTTTCCATCGCAGTTTGAATCGCCGTATACTACTGTCGGAACGGGAGGAACTATCGGTTCTCTGCCGTCTACAATAGAATAGAATGCAGGCTTTGCCTTATATTCAGCGTCGAAAAGAAGCGGCTGCTGTTTGGCTCTCCAGCTCTGGTCGTCAGTTACACCCCAGATAATGAGCGCTGAAATGCTGTCTTTGTATTCATAGATAGCGTCCACGATTCCCTTATAGTATTCAGCCTGAACATCGAGGTACTGATCGCCGGAATTTTCCGGAATAGTAGCGTCAAGCTCTGTTATCTGAATATCAAGACCAAGCTCGGAATATGTCTGAAGAGCTTTTTTGTAAGCGTTTACAGACGGGAAAGCAGCGTCAAGGCTCTGTCTTGCATCAAGATGAGACTGCATACCGATACCGTCGATAAGACCTTTTTCCTTCAGCTCTGTTGCCATTTTAACAATAGCGTTCATTTTGCCCGACATATACTCGTTATAGTCGTTATAGTAAAGCTTACAGCCTTTTGGAGCATATTTTCTTGCGAAAGTGAATGCAGGCTCGATAAATGAGTTATCGCCGAAAACCTGAACCCATGCTGACTTTGCCGAACCGCTGTTTCCCTGTTCGCCTGCCTGACGGGGATTGCCGTCCTCCATCCAGGCTTCGTTTACAACATCGCAGGCATAGAAGTCGATATCGGGATAAAGCTCGGTAAGAACCTCAAAATAGTTCTTGATATAGTTCTCCATACGCTGGAGCATTTTTTCTTCTGATACCCATTCGCCGTCAGCAGCATAGTTCTCTTTAAAAAACCAGTCCGGAGTCTGGCTGTGCCATACGAGAGTATGGATACGAACGGGGATATTATTCTTCTGGCAGTAATTGAGGAAAGGCTTTGCAGCGGAGAATGAAACTTGCGGATTAGTATCGTCGCCTGTTTCTTCCGCATAGGCAACACAGGCGTCATGATTAAGAACAGCGTCCGGCTTCATTTCGTTTCCGGCAGTAAGACTTCCGCTGAAATGCTTTTCAACAAGCTCCATAAATGGCTTGGAACTGAGGTTTGACGGAGTTATAGCAGTTCCGACCTTAAAATCGTTTGCGAAAACGTCTTTAAGTGAAACGATATCTTTTTCTATATCCACACTGGGAACTTCAACAATGCTGAAATCGTCGATAAGAATATCGTCCGTTCCGCCCTCGAAGTAAACGTAAACTCCTGTCATTTCATCGGTAAAGCTTACTTTAAGGTTTTCAACTGTCTGCCAGCCGTTGCCGTTGAGAGTTACAAGGTTCTGGTATGTTTCCTTGCCGTCGCTTGTATACTGGAAGCTGAGCATAGAGTTTGTATAATATTTTCCCTTGACCTTTGCGCTGATATAATATTCGGTATATGGTTTGCATACGGTATCAAGACGGAATGCCGGTCCATTCCAGCTGCTGGAACGTCCGCTTGCAAGAAGTGAAGTCGAGCCGCTTACAGCGTCCTCTGTTGTAGTTGAAATAACAGTCGTATCTCTGTCGCCTCTGTTGGTAAAAGCTGAAACGTCGCCGTCCTCGAAATCCGAAGAATAAATAACGTTTTCCGCTGCAGCCTTTTGAGTTGATGATACAGAAATGTCTGTCGGAACTGTTGCATAAGCTGCTGCCGGAAATGCTGAACACATCATAGATGCGCACATAGCGGCTGCAATAAATTTACTGAGATTTTTTTTCATAAATAAAATTCCTCCTGAAAAATACATTATACGAGGGAACAATAATCATTACAGACTTATTTTAACATATTATTCAAACATTGTCAACAGAAAATTGTTATAAAACACGTCATCAGGATTTACTTTTATTAAGGGGGACGCTGTCCCCCTTCCCCCTGCCAAAGGG
>CAJKFZ010000311.1 GCA_905199285.1 uncultured Ruminococcus sp. | reverse complement strand
CTGCAAGCGCCGCTTTGTCCTATTTAGTTTTTTGCTTCGTTAAAAGTATCACGATTTTACACGAAGATATTTTTCGGTTTTCTGTATCATCGATATATTTGCAAGAAACGGAAATATTTTCTTTGAATCCAAATCATTTTTTGGTACAATTGTAATATGCTCCGTGCATTTTCGTGCAGCATTTTTGTGAGCAGAAACATACAATGCCTGCTGTGACTGCTATGTCTAATAAATCTCATACATATACGGATTTTTTGTAAATAACTCTGAAAGCCGACCTGCACCAACTTCCACAACATTTCCCCGGACAGACAGTGCAATTCTGAACATGGTATCTTCGCCTTTCATTCCGGTAAACGCAATATATTGATTGGTTTTCAGCCTTTGATAAAAGTTCTTGCCTTTCGCAGTCAGAAAATACAGTCCATTTTCATCTGTTGTTGCTGCGATGACCGAGTGAATTTCATGCACTAAGTATGCAAAATAGTCGGTATATTTCATGAAATTTCTCCTTTACAAAAGGGACTGCCGAATAAATCCGACAGTCCCTGCATTTCTAAGATTTGAGCAAATTATTCAGCAACAACACTGATTCTCTCCTGAATATGATCTCCTTTGACAAGCTCGTCGACCATTGCGATTGCATAATCTGCATAGCTGATCACGCTTTCGCCCTTGGAATTCAGCACAAGTTCCTCACCGCCGAGAATATACTTGCCCGTTCTTGCACCATCTGCCTGAAAATCACCGGCAGGGCTGATAAATGTCCACTTGACGTCATTTCTTGTTCTCAGTTCTTCAAGTGCTTTACCCTGTGCAGCAGCAAGCGGCTTGAATATATCAGGGAAGTCAGGACCGTCCATAACCTGAACCGTATGTTCCGGATTTACATAAAGGCTTCCTGCACCTCCGACAACTAACAAGCGTACATCTGTTCCCGAAAGCAAATCGCACAGGTGCTTGAGTGACGTGGAATGCTGAGGCAGCACATCAGGCGTCCATGCACCGAATGCGTCAACAACTGCATCAAAGTTCTTTACATCATCTGCTGTAAGGTCAAACAAATCCTTGATAATCATGTTCTGAGCAACAGTTTTATTTTCGCCTCTGACAACTGCGGTCACGTCGAGACCTCTGCCAACAGCTTCCTTCACGATAAGCTGACCTGCTTTTCCGTTTGCACAAATTACTGCGATTTTCATCATAAATTCCTCCTGAAAATGATTGGTGTATTTGCTTTTTTCGGGAGATTTCAGCGCTGTATCTCTTTCCTTGATTCTATGATACCACAGCTTTTTTCATTTGTAAAGTAGGCACTTTTTTGTGGTATAGTTACCTCTTGGTAACCTTTGCGGTGTTTCGGGAAGAATTGGCTAAAAAAATTTTTCTTGATTTTTTTACACAGATATGCTAAAATGTATCTATAAGAATATTACAGTCTATTTGATACTATGAAAAGGAGCGACACTATGGTAAACAAAACAGAACTGCCGGCTTGTCCGGTGGAAACAACACTAATGCTGATCGGAGATAAGTGGAAAGTCCTGATTCTCCGTGATCTGAGAAGTGGTACAAAACGTTTCGGAGAACTGAAAAAATCCGTGACGGGTATCTCGCAAAAAGTCCTGACTGCCAACCTGCGTGACATGGAGGGAAACGGTATTCTGACAAGAGAAGTTTTTCCCGAAGTTCCGCCGAGAGTGGAATATACCTTAACTGATTTGGGTCACAGCATGATGCCGATCCTGGATGCAATGGAGCAATGGGGTACAGCGTACAAGTGCAGTGTAAAAAATGATACATCATAAAAGCGACAGGACACTTATACGATGTCCTGCCGCTTTTTGTATTCCATTATTTGAAAACTTTCTTCACTATGCTATCTATCACTCCGTTGTTTTGTTAAACTTCTCAGCATCCAGATACTTCACGACTTTCGCAGGATTTCCCACAGCCACAGCATTATCCGGAATATCTTTCGTCACAACAGCTCCTGCACCAATAATAGCGTTTTCACCAATCGTTACACCCGGCAAAATCGTAACATTTACGCCAAGCCACGCATTTCTCTTAATACGAACCGGCTTGCAGGTCAGTACGTCTCTGTCGTAAAAATCATGATTGTTGGTTGCAATCGTACAGTTCAGGGAAATTCGTACATCATCCTCAATGACAAGACCGCCTGCCGACATACACTGAAAACCATTCATGATAACAACATTTTTACCGATTTTCACGTTCTCTGCAAGATTGATAAATATCGGCGGATTGATTCTTGTTCCCTCACCAAGGGTGTGATTAAAAAGTTCATTTATCAACGCCTGACATTCCTCTGTCATTGGCATGGTATGATTGATCCGAAAACAAAGCTGTGTGCTTCTGATACTTTCCTTTTTTCTCTCTTCGTTTTGCACACGAAGATCAATTCTGACTTCCTCCATTAATTCCTCCTGCATTTTACTTCTTTATTTGTGCTATCACACTTAAAGACTTTCTATCCACTGCTGCATTTCAGATTGTCAATAGTTTTCCCGAATCCGCTTCCGCCAGAGGTCGCAAATAAAACAATAGTCTTGCCTGAAAAATCATAGCTTTCCAAAAATGTATTGATAATCGTCGGAGCAATGTACCACCAGATCGGGAATTCTACAAAAATCGTATCATACGCTGAAATATCAGCATTTTTGTCCGCAATGGCAAGTCGTGAAGATTTATCCTGCATTTCAATCGTGCTGCGTGAACTTTTATCCATCCAGTCCAAAGCAGCCTTTGTATACGGCACTTCCGGTTTGATTTCATAAATATCTGCTCCTGCTGCTGCTTCTGCCAGTGTTTTGGCTGCATTGGCAGTTACACCGCTTGCTGAAAAAAATGCTACTAATTTATTACTCATTTTCTGTACCTCCATTTCTGTACCTCCATGTTCTTGAAAGCTGCTTACTTATCATATTTCATCAGAATCAT
>CAJKFZ010000310.1 GCA_905199285.1 uncultured Ruminococcus sp. | reverse complement strand
GTCCAATTGCCCGTACCAATCTGGTACGTAGGCAAATTCAAATAAATCTGTTGGTATCATTTTATCACCTTGCACTTCGGTAGTGCCTCAAGATACTGCGTTTGTATCTCTGCTTTCATATCCTCGTCTACATAACGATGTTCTGTACCGTCCGTTCTGACCTCAATAACAGTTGACAAGGCATTTATGTAACCGTCATAGTGATTCAGAAGCTTGGCTTGTGCATTACGGTCTCCTTTGATGGCACGGCGTACAGTTTTATAATCAAGTTCCATTATTTTTGATTCCTTTCATAGTAATTTCGAATGCTTGTAAATGCGTTTCTCTTCCTTTCAAATACGGAACGCCTGGAAATATGTAATGCTTCGGAAATTTCCGAAACAGACATTCCATACCAGAATTCCAGAATTATCACCTCTTTCTGTTTTGCCGTCAGCAAGAGCATTGCCTGATACAGCCATTCTGTTGTTATCACGCAGCTGTGACCATTTCCGTCGTTGATAATATGTTCAGACGGGTAAATTTTTCTTTCACCCTGTGTTTTCAGTATGTACTGCACCGTATCTGTACTGACAGTTTCATTTGTCTTTATTGTTTTGGAAGCAGAGGCTATATTTCTGCCTGTATTTCTCATCACTGTTTTACTGAAACTATCGAAAATCTCAAGTTCCATTCTGTCGTTATGTGAGGGAGTAGACATAGCTTTTCCTCCCTCCATATTCAGTTTTGAGAATGAGCCTTATTTGCCCTCCTAGAAATACTAAGACAAATTAAGGGACCAAAATCGGAAGGTCAGGTTTGTAAACTTTTTATGAACAATGGATGAGGGTATAAAAAAGAGCATAACCTTCGGCATGTAAGGCCGAATAGTTATGCTTTGGGCTTGAAAATATTATATCGTACTTTACCTGAAATTGCAATAGCATGATACATTTTAATCAAAATATTTTTAAATATTTGTTTATACAAGAGGGAAAGCAGATTGCTTTTTCCGAGGCGTTACATCAACTCAATTTTCAGAAAACAGAGCATTGACTACAACACATCACCTGATACACTCTCAGCACAGGGATTTTTCCACATTGAAAATGAACGTGCCTGCTTTCACACCGGACTTTAAAGCAAAAGCAGCCGTACCAAATACGACTGCTCTGCTTTTGTCCCTGTAAAGGAATACAATACCCTAATAAATTTATATAAATTCCAGATGCATCTGCATCTCGGAAATTACATCTCATTATGAAATATACGATCAAATCCGACTCTTCCAATAAGTATCTGTGCACAAACTCCGGTAAACGCTCCAGCAATGCATCCGGAAACCAGTAAGAAGGGAAGATATGAAATTACAGCGGTTGTTTTCATCATCACAACTGCAACGGAAATTTGACCAATGTTATGTAAAACTGCACCAAGTATGCTGCATATCCATATATACTTTTCATCAATTATATGAGGAATCAGCATCATTCCCGCAAGACAAAGCAGCGCTCCGCCCAGACTATAAAAAATTGTACTGATGTTTCCGCCGAAAATTGATCCGAGTAATATTCTCGCAAACACAATCATTATGGTTTCCTTTGCTGTAAAAAGATACATCGCATAAACTGTCACAATATTTGAAAGTCCAAGCTTCAATCCCGGAATCGGAACAATATAGGGAATTCTCCATTCTACAATAAAAATAATCAGTGCAATAGTAGTCAGCAATGCAAGCTGTGTGATTCTTCTTACAGTCATATCATTTCACCTCGGCATCTATATCATCTGTTTCTGCAAATTTTACTACAAGCTTATTTGGCAGGCGGACTATCGGTGCAGCACTTGATTTCAGCTCTCCCATTTTCACACAGGTATGGTCGGGACATTCCGCATCAATCACACAAATTTGATGATCCTGAATCTGAATCACATTTTTACTGCCCTGATATTCAACCTCAATTGTCTGATTTTCTGCCTGTTCCAGATCGATCGTATACAAAACTGTCCCATCCTGTATGATCTGAACTGTCTGACTATGAGGCTTGAATATCAGCCATAGACTTCCGATCAAACCTGTCGAAAATATCAGAATACATATAGTAAGCAATACATTTTTTGCTTTCACCGATGTATCACTTCCATTTGCAAATTTCCGTACACCTGATTCAATGAAAAATTCTCCTCAAGACCTTCCGTCAGATAAATCTCGCCTTTCTCAGATACAAGAACCATTTCAAAATCATCACGCTGTTTGTTGCCTTGTCAAGTCCCATAACGAATAGCGAAGTAGAAAGCGCATCGCAAAGCCTGCCTTCTTTTCCGACAATCGTTACAGATACCAGACCGCTGTGTGTAGGCTTGCCTGTTGTCGGATCAAGTATATGCCAGTATGTTTCACCGTCATCTCCTGTGAAATAACGTTCATATCCGCCGGAGGTAATGACTGCACAGTCTGAAATCTCCAGCGTGGCAAATGAACCCTCATCAAATGGACTTCTGAGTCCGAGTTTCCAGTCTGTTCCGTCAGGTTTTGTGCCTATTGTCTGAATATTTCCGCATAAATCTAATAAAGCCGAATCAATACCGTTTTCCTGCAATATATCAACGATAAGGTCTCCTGTATAACCTTTGCCGACTGCGCCTAAATCAATCTGCATATTTTTCGGAACAGTAACGTTATTTTCATTCAGATCAATTTTTTCATAACCTGTATTTTCAAGTAATTCACTTATTTTTTGATCAGTCGGAATTTTATAATTACCGGTTGTAAATCCCCATTCAGTCAGAAAAGGATACATAGTACAGTCCAATGCCCCGTTCGTCACTTCGGAAATATCCAGTGAAAAATCAAGAAGTTCTGCTGTTTCAGGACTTACATGAACATTCTCTCCCCCACTGTGATTGATTGCATATATTTCACTGTTTTCATCTGTTACAGAACAAAGTTTTTCAAGATCTTTCACTCGTTCTTCTGCCTGATTCAAGGCAATCTCTGCATTTTCTCCATAG
>CAJKFZ010000309.1 GCA_905199285.1 uncultured Ruminococcus sp. | reverse complement strand
TTATATGTTTTGCAAACTATAAAACAGCAGACAAAATCTTTCCGTCTGCCGCTAATTCTCATTTTTGAAAAATTTATTTTCAAAAATAATTTAATTGTGGGTTTCCAAAGGGACTGTACGTCCCTTTGGCAGGAGGTTTAAGGAGGACAGCGTCCTCCTTAGAAAACTTATTAAAGCTGAGCAAGGAAGCGGTAGAACTCCTGCTTATCCTGACACTTTTCAAGAGCATCAACTTCACTGATAACGTTATTTTTAACAAAGCGGGCAAGCTCCTGATCGAGGCTCATCATGCCCTGCTGTTTACCGGTCTGGATAGCTGACTGAATAAGATGAATCTTATTATCACGAATCATAGCGGCAATAGCGTCGGTTACATTAAGAATTTCCATGCAGGCGATACGTCCGGTGTTATCCTTTTTAGGAATAAGAGTCTGAGAAATAACGCCGACAAGGTTGTTAGCAAGCTGAGTTCTTATCTGCTGCTGCTGATGTTCGGGGTAAACATCGATAATACGGTTGATAGTATCGGCTGCGGAAGTCGTATGAAGCGTAGACATAACGAGGTGTCCGGTTTCGGCGGCGGTTACAGCAGCCTGAATGGTCTCGAAGTCACGCATTTCTCCAACGAGGATAACGTCCGGGTCTTCACGGAGAGCCGCACGGAGAGCAAGTGCAAACGACGGAACATCGTCTCCGATCTCTCTCTGATTTACCATACAGCGCTTATGATCGTGAACGTACTCGATAGGGTCTTCAACGGTTATGATATGAGCGCTTCTGTTGAGGTTAACGAAATCGATCATACCAGCAAGAGTGGTTGACTTACCCGAACCGGTAGGACCTGTTACAAGAACAAGTCCACGGGGACGCATCGCAAAATCCGCAAGAATAGGCGGCAAACCGAGATCCTCAAGAGTCGGGATATCATTTCTTAAAAGACGGATAGCGATAGCAGGCTTACCCTTCTGAAAATAAACGTTTACACGGTGACGATATCCGCTTCTTGTCGTAAAAGAGAAATCGGTATCGTGATGATTGTTAACGCTTGTCTGCTGAGCGTCGTTAGTCATCTGATGAACGATATTGAGTATTTCCTCCTCGTCCATTTCGGGATACTGAGAGCGCATAGTTCTTAAAGTACCGTTCAAACGGACTACAGGAGCGATTCTATCAGTAAAATGAAGGTCTGAACAGCCGAGCAGTCTTACCTCGTCAAGTATTCTGTTAATTTCAATAGCCATTTTTATTTCCTCCCTGTTGAGATATGATGTGAAATAGATCCATTATTAAACGGAGAATGTTGCTCTTATAAGCTCGTCAATTGAGGTCTGACCCGCCTGAACCAGTTCGGAAGCATTATCTCTGAGAAGCTTTGTACCGTTTTCTTTTGCGGCAGTTTCGATCTCTTCTTTCGTACCGCCGGCAGCGATAATTGTTGAAACCTTAGAGTTACAGTGAATAATTTCGTGAATAGCAGTTCTTCCTCTGTAGCCTGTATTATTGCAAGCTTGACAACCGCATGGCTCATAGATCTGAATAGAGTGCGGAATGCCCATAAGCTCATTTTCTTCCTCAGTTGAAAGTCTCGGAGTTTTACATTCAGGACAAAGAACCTTAATAAGACGCTGAGCGATAACACCAATAAGTGAAGTAGCAACCATGTAAGAAGCAACGCCCATATCAACAAGACGAACAACGGTTGAAGCGGCATCGTTCGTATGAAGTGTAGAAAGAACAAGGTGTCCGGTAATAGCGGCACGGATACCGATATCGGCTGTTTCAGCGTCACGCATTTCTCCGACCATTACGATATCAGGGTCCTGACGGAGAATAGAACGAAGAGCGGCAGCGAAAGTCATACCGGCTTTAGTGTTAACCTGACACTGGTTAATGCCGTCGATAGCTTTTTCGACAGGGTCTTCAACGGTGATAACGTTTACATTCGGCTTTGCAAGTTCACCGAGAGCCGCATAAAGAGTAGTTGTTTTACCTGAACCGGTAGGACCTGTTACAAGAATAACTCCATGAGGAACACGAAGCATATGCTCGAAAAGCTGATAGTTATAATCAGACATACCGAGATCGGTAATTTTACGAAGAGCGATCTGTCCTGTTGAAAGAATTCGGATAACGATTTTTTCGCCGTGAACCGTAGGAAGCGAAGATACACGGACATCAAGAGTAGTTCCGTCAACGACCTGTGTGAAACGTCCGTCCTGAGGGATACGTTTTTCAGCGATGTTCATTCCGCTGATGAGCTTTAAACGTGTAGTAAGAGCGCTGTGAACTGCGCTTGAAATATTCATAAGTTCAACAAGGTCGCCGTTTACACGGATTCTGATACGGGTGTAGGTTTTGAAAGGCTCAATATGAATATCGGTAGCGTCGGCTCTGTAAGCGTTTTCGATAATAGTTGTAGCGAGCTTAACGATAGGAGCGCTTTCAACACGATCTTTGGAATCTGATTCTTCCTGGCTCATATCACCGAGATCGCCGCCCATAGCGTTTACACTGTCGATAACGCTGTCAACATTCTGCATTGAATAGTATCTTCCGATAGCCTTATTGATAGCAGATGTAGTTGCAAGAACCGGAATAGTGTCCATACCTGTTGAAACCTTGATATCTTCAAGAACGATAAAGTTTACAGGATCGTTTGTTGCAACCGTAAGACGCTTTCCCTGAACATTAATAGCAATGACGGTGTGTTTTCTTGCCAGAGCTTCTGGAACAAGCTGAACAGCCTCCGTATTGATCTCGATATTATCAAGATCGACATACTGAACTCTCAGATTTCCGGCAAGAGCCTTTGCAAAATTAAGCTCCGTCATAAAGCCGAGTTCAACGACAACATCGCCGAACTTTTTCGTTCCGTTAGACTCCTTTTGCGCCGCAAGAACTTCCATCAGCTGTTCATTGCTGATAAGTCCCTGATTGACTAAGTAATCTCCAATTCTCTCGTTTCTCATAATTAACCTCCGCTTATTAAAATTTATTAGAATACT
>CAJKFZ010000308.1 GCA_905199285.1 uncultured Ruminococcus sp. | reverse complement strand
CGATAAAGGCGAGGCACAGCAGCACTTGCCTTGAACGGAACTTCAATACCGTCAACGGTAATATTTTTCTTGATAGCCATAGCCGTGCCTCCTTATGAAGTTTTAGCGGCAGCCGTTTTTGCTGCTGTAAACGTCGGAATATAGACGGATTTGTACCAGTTGTTGTAGGTGGTTTCGTCAGTGTTCTCGCAAGTCTTGGATTTTACCAGGCCGTCAGGAAGTGCGGAAGCCTTGAGGGACAGCGTTTCCGTCTTGACCTCCGTACTTTCCTCAGTAGTAGAGCTTTCCGTTTTCGGACGGCTTGCACTGCAGCAATAAAGGACATGACGAATGTGATTTTTGTCGCCGTTAAATTCAAACAAAAGTGCAAACTGTGCCGTTTCAGCGTCGTTACGCTCCACAAGCACGCCCTTTGTATCCTGAATCTCACCAAGAATCTCAGTTGCAAAATCCGTAGTGATAAGTGCAATTTCCAAATCACCAGTGTAGCCTGCATTGTTGTTGATGACGTAGTACACGGTGTTATCAGCATAAAAATTTTCATTTTCGCCGTTTGCATCAATGGAAAGCGATACCGCACCGGGAATTCTCACGGGAGTTGCAAATGTCGGAACTCCGTCATCAGACCAGCCTGTGATTTTTGCCCAGTGTACCTTGTTCAGACCAAACTTGACCTTATTCTTTTTCAGAGCCATAATTAAACCTCCATTTCGTATAACACTTCATACATCTCTTCAGATGCAATCCATGTTTCAGATTTGTTGTAAAAAATATGATGATGCCTGAGAACCGCCTCAATTTCTGCCTCTGTATCGGGAGATTTTTCATCGGTGTACAACTCAATATCGAGTTTCTTAAAACTGTGATACACGATGTTATCCGCCGAAAAAGTATTCTCTCCTGGAGAAAGAAAAATCAGAAAAGGCGGCTTTGGACTTTCACCCTCCGAAAAATGGTGATAGGCGAAAGGCAGCCCCATTTCCAGCATCATTTCGTTGATTTCTTCGTAATTCATGACAACTCCTTTGTGATAAGTGATTCCAATAAATCCGCGACCTTTTCTTCAGCAGGAGCAATGTGCGGCTTGCCATTTACACGACCGCCGTTTCGCTTTGCATGACCTTTCTCTAAAAGGTGTGCGATCTGATAGCGGTTCTTGGAATGGACAGTGATCTCTAATTTATGACTGTTCTCCGCAACCTTTTTGGTTGACCAGCTATTCGCATAATCGCCTGTGCGTTTCGGAGCATTTTCAGAAATTTCTTTCCTGACGGAAGCAGCAGTTTTACGAACAGCTTTTTTCATGGCAGTGTCCGCAAGCTCGGAATACTCACGCAGCCCGTCCATGACAAGGTCTGCCAGATCATCAATAGAACTCATTTTCCGCACCCGCCTTTCTTGCCGCTGCAGTGATTTTCAAGTAGTCACGATACTCGAAGTTCGGCGATATACCTGTAATATCATAAATCACACCACGAAAAGAAATACGGTTTGCAGTTGCTGAAATTCCCATTGTCATACTGTTTTGCCGAATCATAAACTGCAAAGTCTGTACTTCTTTTGTAGTGCCGTTGTCGGAGTTTTCCGCCGAATTTTTGACAGAAACAGCAGCCCAGCAGGAGAATACTTCATCCCACTGAGCCTTGTGATTGCCGATATGATCGACACGTGTCGATTGCTCCAGGATCGTGATACGCTGATTAAGTTTTCCAATTTCCATCAGATAATGCCCTCCCTCTGTGCAAATAAAATGGAACGCAGAGAAAGAGTTAATTTATGAAAATCCGCAGTATTTCGGTTTTCATAGAGGTAAGATACTGTGAACAGCATCGCTGTTCTGGTGGTATCCTCATTTCTCTCAAACTTTTCCTCACTCATGCGTCCCACGTCCATGCACAGCTTCTTCGCAGTCATCAGCAAATCGGAAATCAGCCTGTCATCTTCACAGCCGTCAACACGAAGATAATTTTTCGCTTCTTTCAACGTAACCATAGGCATCAGCCTTTCATCGTGAGTACCTTGACTGCTTCGGGCAGAATCAGCTTGCCGTCTACACGCTGACTTGCAAGGAATCCCACCTGACCTGTCATAGAGAACAGCTCATTAAGCCTCTTGAAAGAGCGTCCCTGCCTGTCGGCGATCCAGTAATACTTGAAATCACCAAACGCCATAACCTTATTGCCTGCCTCCAGTCTGGGAACGAAAGTAGAAGTGTAATAAGGACGGTTGAGGATCATATCTGGTACACCTGCTGTCACGGACGGATTCCAGATATAATTTCCGGTATTATCCTTCAGCTTGCGGAGTGCCTTGACTGTAGTTTCATTCAAGAGCCACACTGCCTTGGAACGGTACGGACTGCGGAGCGAGTAAAAAAGTTCCATTACGTCGTCAAATGTGATATTTGAACCTGTAGTGACAGCACCTTCCTCCGCACCGCCTGTGGCATTGAAAATACCGGTAGGCTTGCCGATTCCGTCACCAACAAAGAACGCTTCTTCCTCCTTTGCACCGATTCTTCTTGCAAACTCTCGTGCAATGTAGGACGGCAAATCAAAAACGCTGTCGTTGAGCAGTTCCTCCGAAACCTTGATAGCCGTACCCAGCTTGTAAGAGCTGATACTGGTCTGACCGAAAGTATCATCGGAAAGTGTGAACTGCTCGTTCTCATCCATCCACACGGCATCGCCCTTGCTGGTCACCACGGGAATCTTGCGGTCGCCGGAAGAGGTGTGGATAACGGTGGCAAGACGGCGGAAAATGTTCTCCTCCTCAAGAGCCTCAACGAGCTTCTTTTCGTACTCGTCAGGTACAAGGTAACCGCCCTCAGAGTTCTCACCGATACGCAGGTCATTGCGGATGTCAACATAATTTCTGTTGCGGATACTGTTCCAGAACGCAGTCTTGTACACATCGCTTGCAGTACCTGTTTTCTCCGTAATTTCGGCATTTGCAGGCTTGCCGAGAATCGGATTGGAAGTCGGCTTGTTCATTTCGGCATCAATGGA
>CAJKFZ010000307.1 GCA_905199285.1 uncultured Ruminococcus sp. | reverse complement strand
TAGGATCAGCAATAAAAATTGGGTCTTTTCCATAACAAAGCTGCAAGTAGTAATCATTCATCTCGGGAACTGTAAGTGTTCTCACTCCTTCCAGTGGATGTGTACGAACAAAAAGTAAAAATAAGCACACTGCTAAAGAATAACGATCTGTATAATAATTAGGCTTTCCGCCCATAACAACAGAAGGCGCCATGTATCTTGCCTTACCTGCTATTCCAGAAGGGTTACTCTTCGGTGACGCATTATCATTATCGCACACCAGCACATCACCATCAGTTTTTCTAATAAAGAAATTTCCATCGTTAAGATCCTGATAGCACATTCCCTTAAAATGAAGAACACTAAATGCAGACACCATACGAATCGCACAGTTAATCATAGCTGTAAAAGATGACATTTCCTGCTTTGCAAGTAAAAGATCTGAAAAATCCATATATTCTGCTGGTCTAAGATCCATAATATAACCAAATGTGCCATCCTTCCATTCAGTAAGATCTTCAGGCCAAATAAACTTTGCTGTTGGTCTTCCATCATCAATTTCTTCTGATAAATTTGAGTAAAACCATTTAAGATTTTTCACTTTCTCAGGAATGTACATTTTCAAAGCTTTTGGACGACCATTATATTTCACCTTATATACACGACCTTGACCACCTTCACCTAAAAGTCGGTCAATAACTACAGTTGCTCCATTCTCTGTTTTTAAGGTGGAACCCGGCATTAATTCAGCCATTATACCACTCCTATCCTATTTGACATTTTTCTTAGCGTCATATGTACATAATAAATCGCTTTACTTCCTTTTCGCAAAATATCTCCTTTTGTGAAAGCAACCACAAACACCTATTCAGTTTTCAAGATACAATTTTTTCAAAAGTTCATTGCAATCCGGCTCATATACTGTTTTTTCTGCTCGAAAGACGAATGAACATATCTGTTCAGAGTAATTTCTACTTTTGAATGTCCCAGAATTTCAGATAAAGTTTTGATGTCAAATCCGAGTTTCACGCATCTCGAGGCAAACATATGCCTTAAGGCATGAAAATGCACTGACGGCAATTTTACGTTTTTCAAAATACTTGCAAAACGATACTGCATTGTTCTCGGTTCAACAGGTCTTTCTTCTCCTGAAACAAGATATTCCTTGGCTTTTCCTCTGAATTTTTCAAGAATCGAAATAACACAATCAGGTATCGGGATTTTTCTCTTGGAAGATTCGCTCTTGGGTTCAGCAATTATCAGCTTTGTTCTTGTTTCACTATCCGGAGTCTGTATTCTCTGCATCGTTTTCCTGACGGTCAGAATACGTTTTTCAAGGTCAATGTCCTCCCATTGCAATGCACAAAGCTCGCCTATCCTAATTCCGGTAGACATGGACAAAGCTATCCCAAGCGTTGAATGATTGGGATTTTCGGCGATATATTGTTGCAATTTCCCTTGCTGCTTTTCATCCAGCAGTTCAATCTCCGGCTTCTGCATCTTCGGTAATGTGATACCATCTAATGGATTCAAGAAGCGATAGGTTTTCGAGGCATATTTAAAAACCGACTTCATCATGATAAGAATATCCGAAATATAGCGGTTTGAAAGCCCTGAGCTTTGCCTTGATTCAATAAAAGCGTATATATCCGATGCAGTGATCGTATCCGCCTTTGTATCTGAAAATGCCGGAAGTAAGTGCTTTTCAGCCTTCATGCGGTAATTGGCGGCAGTTGATTCCTTTACCCGATGATGAATACTTTGAAACCATTCAGAGAAAATCTGCTCAACAGTTCTGCAGCAACTGCCGCTCAGATTCTGCCTGCGGGCTGCTGTCATCTTATCCTGAACCTCTTCACGACTGTGTCCAAAGAAATACTGAAAACGTCTCTTGCCGTTTTTGCGTTTTCCTCTTGAAATGCGACCTTCGTAACGCCCGTCTTGTCTATGATAGATATTAAATCTTTCCATTCTTGCCTCCTGATTTGTTAAATATGCACAAAGAGTTAAATCAAATTTCTACAGTCCACTTGACGAAATTTGTTGATACAGCTTGACTTTTTAAGAAAAATGTGATATACTGGAAAAAAGCTATATGTACAATTATATCACCTTTTCACAAAAGGAGATATTTTGCGAAAGACTTGTAAACACCGAATCGTATCTTAATCAAGATGCAATTCGGCTTTTTTGTACCTAAAACGGAATTGTACCGTCAAAGTTGACATCTGCCACTGAAATAGTATATAATATTATGGGTTACAGCGTTTGCATGGCTCGTATCCCTGCAAGATGAGATCATCACGGTCACCAGTATACTCTTTTTTGTTATGCTCTGCCATTTGATTTACGCTCGGGCAGTCAGAATAATGAAATTTCCCCGTATTCAGGTTGATGATATAGCCGATGCCCACTGTTTCGGCTATGGTTGTAGACTCAGTATAAATGACTATCCTATCCACTTCATAGCTATCTGTGCTATCACAGCTCACAAATAAAATCATCGAAATTACGGCCAAAATTAGAACTGAAATTCGTTTCATGGGCATCTCCTTTGGTGAATAGTACCAATTAAAATCACGGATATATCTCTCCTTGCAAGGATTCTCGGCAGATATTTCGTAGAATTCAGGATTTAGCGAATTTTCACTCAGAAATTGACTGCCAAACGCTCCATATACCTGATTTTCTGTTCAAATGAGGAGTGAACGTACCGATTCAGCGTCAATTCTACCGTAGAATGACCCAATAACTCCGATAATGCCTTCACATCAAAGCCTAATTTGATGCAGGTCGAAGCAAAAATATGGCGGAGTGCATGAAAATGAACTGACGGCAATTTTACGTTTTTTAAGATTTTCTGAAAGCGATACTGCATTGCTCTTGGCTCGATTGGCTTTTCCTTGCCTGAAACGATATACTCGCTGTCCTTGCCCTTGAATTTCTCTAGAAATGCAATCATTCCTTTTGGAATCGGGATTTTTCTGCGTGAGGATTCGCTTTTTGGTTCGGTAATAACCAGTTTTGTTTTCT
>CAJKFZ010000306.1 GCA_905199285.1 uncultured Ruminococcus sp. | reverse complement strand
TTTTACATTTCTGCTATATCATTTTCGGTAAGCTGAATAATTCCGCCCTTAGTGAGCGCAGCGGAAGCGTTAACGTTATCGTCAACACGGATAACGAACGAAACTGCTTTATCAGAAGCGCCTGTAAACGCATAAAGATACTCAAGATTAACGTTTTCACTTCCGAGAATATCGAGTACACGGCTGAGCTGTCCGGCAGAATCAGGAATAGAAATCGCCAGGATCTCAGTAACGGTAACAGCATACAAAGCGTTTTTCAGCGTTTCCACAGCCTTGTCGGTATCGTTCACGATAATGCGGAGAATGCCGAAATCCTTTGTATCAGCAAGACTGAGCGCTCTGATATTGATTCCGCTTTCTTTAAGAAGCTTCATAACACCTGCGAGCTGATTGGGTTTGTTGTCCACAAAAACTGAGATCTGTCTTACATTTGCCATAATTTTTCCTCCTTTTAAATAATTTATTAAAATAGTTTGATCAAACATCAATCGTGCAGCTTTCTTCTATCAATAACACGAACAGCCTTGCCCTCGCTTCTTGTGATCGACTTAGGAGCAACAAGATGAACCTTCGGGTTGATGCCAAGCATTGTTTTTATCGCAAGCGCAAGGGATTTTTCCTGTTCCTGCATATCCTTTACCTTGTCCGAAAGCTGATCGGGATTCATCTCAACGCTTATATCGAGAGTATCGGTATTGTTAACTCTGTCAACCTCGATAAGATAGTTCGGAGAATAGCCCTGCTCGATAAGAACGGTTTCGATCTGACTCGGGAATACGTTTACTCCACGGATGATCATCATATCGTCGCTTCTGCCCATTGGCTTTGTCATCTTGATGAGAGTACGTCCGCATGAGCATTTTTTTCTTGAGAGAACGCAAAGGTCACGGGTTCTGTATCTGAGAAGCGGGAACGCTTCCTTAGTGATGCTTGTGAAAACGAGCTCGCCGACTTCACCGTCCGGAAGTACCTCTCCTGTTTCAGGATTGATTATCTCAGGGATAAAATGATCCTCGTTTATGTGCATACCGGTCTGTTCGGAACACTCGAAAGATACGCCGGGACCGCTTGTTTCGGTAAGACCATAGATGTCATATGCCTTGATTCCGAGAGATTTTTCAATAGAACGGCGCATTTCTTCCGTCCACGGTTCAGCGCCGAAAATTCCGGCTTTAAGCTTGATATCGTCGGTTGTATATCCCATATCGTGAAGAGTCTCGCCGATGTAAGCGGCATAAGACGGAGTGCAGCAAAGTATAGTTGCTCCGAGGTCACGCATAAAAGTGATCTGTCTTTCAGTGTTGCCGCTGCTCATCGGGAGAGTAAGACATCCGACTTTATGTGAACCGCCGTTAAGTCCGGGACCGCCTGTAAAAAGTCCGTATCCGTAGCAAACCTGACAAACGTCCTCGTTAGTGCCGCCTGCGGCTGTAATAGCTCTTGCACAGCAATCCTCCCAAAGGTCGATATCATGCTGAGTATAAAATGCAACAACACGTTTTCCGGTAGTTCCGCTTGTAGACTGGATTCTCACGCAGTCGCTGAGCGGCTTTGCAAGAAGTCCGTAAGGATAAGCGTCACGCAGATCGGACTTTGTGAGAAACGGGAGCTTGTGAAGGTCGTCTGTTGACTGGATATCCTCCGGCTTAACGCCCTTTTCGTCCATAAGACTGCGGTAATACGGCACATTTTCGTAAACGTGCTTTACCTGAGCAACAAGACGTTCGTCCTGAAGCTTCTTCATTTCTTCTCTCGACATACATTCGATTTCTTCATTCCAGTATCTTTCCATTGGTTTTTCCTCCTGTTAATAAGTAAATATTTTAAAAGTCTACACTTCGATATCGAATTATTTAGCAGATTTGCCGAGTTCAAAAGCTTTCTTATTCAGTTCAAGAAATTTCGGAGGAACACACTGTTCAAGAGCATTCTGCCACAGTTCTTCAGGAAAATCAAGTCTTGATGCAAGAACTCCCATAAGAACAACGTTGGAGGCTTTTGCCGTTCCAGCCTGCTCCGCAAGACTGAGCGCATCAACCGCAACTATATCTGCACCTGCTTCTTTAAGCTTTTCCACGAGATTTTCCGGATACTCGGCTGCTCCTGTAATAACTGGCATAGGATCTATCTGCTGAGTTGAGGTTATAAGATGACCGCCTTTTTTGAGGTATGGGAGACATCTTGCCGCTTCAAGAAGCTCGAACGAAATAACAGCGTCCGCCTCGCCCTTTTCAATAACAGGCGAATAAACCTTATCGCCGTATTTTACATATGTAACAACAGAACCTCCACGCTGGGACATTCCGTGAACTTCGCTTACTTTAACGTCATATCCCTGAGCAAGAAGCACATTTCCGAGAAGTCTTGATGCAAGAAGCGAACCCTGTCCGCCTACTCCGACTATCATAATTGATTTAGTTTCCATAATTTTTCTCCTTTTGAAATTTTCCTTACCGGAAGAAGAATTCCTCCCAGCGCAACTAAAATACTTTGTATAATATGGCTGAAATAACTTTTTTTCAGACCCGATTCAGCGAGAAGATATGAAAAATGTTTATTGCACTCGCTGTATGTAATATCATTTATCATATATTGTTGGCAGACAGCTTCTTTAATCAACTCATCCGTAACATATTCCCGAACATACTGCCTGTCGTAGCCTTCTTCGATAAGCTCCTCCGACCATTGAGCTTGGTACGACGGAACGTAAGAATTTAGAGCTTTAACAATATTTTCAATATAAACTATCCTTGCCGATATAAAAACCGCTGTCCCGACAACGATAGTGCAAGCCGCCGCCTGAAGTATATCCACTTTTTCTGCACCTGACCGCCTTGCTGCAAAACGTCCGGCAAAAACAGCTCCAAAAGCCATAACAAAAGCGACAACATCCACAATATAGCCGCTTTTCCCAATTACTATCCAGAGCCAAGCACCTGGGATCACTCCTATACAAGCTCCAAAGAATGCAGCAACCGCAGGAATGACCGCAGACTTACACGCTCTCTCCGGATAAAGATTGAGATGATCG
>CAJKFZ010000305.1 GCA_905199285.1 uncultured Ruminococcus sp. | reverse complement strand
TCATTTTCTTTTCCTCTGTAAACAAATCTGGGACCTTCTTCTCCAATTACTCCATATAAAAAATAGCTTTCACAAGCTTATTCTTTATTTCACAAATTTTATCCTTAAAGTATACCAATGCATAAGCAGTAATTAATGTTGCTGTCACTCCGGCAATACAAAATATTCCCAGTTGCATATCTGTTAATCTGTCACGATATATATCAATCTGTATTCCAATACCCATAAAGTTAATTTTCTTAAATGCATGTAATGCGAGCGCCACGATCAAGTGTGCACCTTCATGCACTATGTAATAAACTATTATTGCAAATAGAATGCCTATATATTGCCTTGTTCTTTTACTCATCATCATTTCCTCAATTATGTTAATCCATTATATTAAAATACGCCTGTAATCCGTTCACAAATTGTCCAACATGTATTCCATAATTAAATAGCAGTTCCTAATTGATATGCTTTTTCCAAGCCATCTGTATTTTTCACATCGCCCTTATCTTTTGCGCCTCTCACAAATACTGTTCCCGCATCTTCCAGCTTGAAATAATTTAATACAAGTCGATACTGCACCTTAATTGCATCAAACAACTCTGGTAATGTTGCTGCACCAACTAATATCAGTGCAAGCTTTTTAAGCTTAAACTCATTACGCATAGGTGTATGTAGTCTGTCAATAAGTGCTTTTGCTTCCTGATAAAACAACAATATTACTCACTGCCTGTTGTTCCTCTCTTTCCTAATATAATCACAAAAGACGTAGGCAATAAAAGTGCTGCTCTGCGTCTTAGCGTCTGGCGTCTGTCACTCTTAGTAATTAATCACTATCATTCTGCATTCTTCACAGCAGTTCGCTTCCACTCTTGTCCTGTGACTTGGTTTGAGTTTTGTTATTTCTACAAAACCCTCTGCATTTTTTGCATTCTCAAAAACTCCAGGTACTTCATTTGCAAAGCTGAAAGCTCCGTCCTTACTGCTGAATAAATATCCTTTTCTCATTTCTTTACCACATTTTGAACACTTCATCTTCTAATCCTCCCCCTGTGCTTTCTTCTGCCCTTTCCAATTATGATATACACAGACAATTGCTAACACAATTCCAAATGTTACAAATGACATTGCTGCCATAATAAATTCTCTCATATACTTATCTTACCTCCATTCTTCTGTAAGTTACCATTTGGTAACTTACATTATAGTAACCAAACGGTAACTTGTCAATCTTTTTCTAATCTTCTATCACTTCTATCGGATGAGCATCCGAAACATAAATCATCGCATCATAAAGTTCTGCTGGAGATGCCCATACACGATAGCCTCTTGGAAGAATTCTGTATAATATAGCCCTTTATTTCAGCAATTTCTCATAGGTGAAGTTTCCGGCAGCACCCCTCATAAGCAACACATCAAGCACCGCCAAGACGGCACCCAATCCCAAAAGAAGCCACATATTGATCAAAAGGATGCCAGTAAATTGTCCAATAACCAGTGCGAGGATTGGGAAAATCAGAAATACAGCCCGCTGCTGTGCTTCTTCGATGGCTTTAGCCTTTGCAGAACTACGCACTGTCACAGCAATCGCAACAAGCGAGAATGTCGGAGCAATCAGAAGCATAATGATCAGCCAGCTTATACCTGGGATAATCAGATTGCCGGTCAGAAAGAAGACTTCCACCTCTACAACCAACAGCATGGCAGCAAACGAGATATAGGAAACCATCATCCCAACAGAAAATCCAGCCAGTATTTTGGATTGGAACAGTTGTCGCAGGGACAGCGGCGAATAAAGCAATGTTTCTAAGGTATGCTTTTCTTTTTCTCCCACAAAGGAGCTTGCTGCCATAACAGAGGATGCCATGATGGGAACAATCAGAAAAAAGGGCGGCATAATGTTATTCAATATAAGTCCCAATATTCTCTGCTGCTGACTGTACTCCCCATCTGCAACAAGTAGCATATCCAGCAGTTTTTGAAAATCCGAAGCAGCATCGGGTGCCTGTGTCAGAACAAGCACAAAAATCGACGGCAGGACAATAGTTAGCACAAGCAGCACGATAAGAAGAACTGCGAAAATCTGCTTATTTGATGTAATACCACGAATATCTTTCTTTATTAAGGCGAACTGTCCGCTATTCATATTTTTCACGCTCCGTTTCCGCATGTTCCCTTGTAACTTATCCACAATATCAGTTCATTATAAAAATCTTAGATTTTTGTCTTGACAACTGAGCCACTATAGAGTAACGATATATGAAAAAGATGTGAGCGGAAAATCATGAAGGTTGAAACATTATCAGAAAAAGATATCAATGCGATCGGGCATGCATTCGGTTATTATGAATATGCTCAGGGCGAGAAGGGGCTTGTTTCCGCATACAGCAGCAAAGACGCAGTCGTCAGTTATATCAACGGATATGTGGAAATGGTACTGCAGGCAGGTATGCTTTATACAACCGGTCCGCAGCAGGAAGCATTTATTGCCTATAAGCGCTGTGATGAAAAAGTGGGACTGAAGGCAGGTCAAAAGCTGATAAAAGGGATGTTTGCAGGATCATCCTTTGGTGAAGTGGTACGGATGCTCAGCATTCTCGGAAGCGGTGGAACATCTTCAATTGAAAAGAAACTGAAAAAGAAAAAACAAAAATACCTGTTTGTCGGATTGGTATGTGTGCGGGAAGAATACCAAGGGCAAGGCTATATGAGGAAAGCGCTGGAGCTTGCGTTTGCCGAGGGCAACAGACTGGGACTCCCAGTCGTACTGGATACCGATGCCAAACTGAAAAGTGATAAATACAGACATCTTGGCATGGAACTGGCAGGCGTCCGTACCTGCAAAAACGGCAGTAAATTATACGAACTGATCAAATATCCTGATTCCACGGTCTAATGAAATTAAAAATCATACACTGTCTAATGAAATTGGAATTTAATAATTAGTTTTTTTTGCAATCAAGACTCCAACAGGAGCTAAACCGCCATCCACTAAATTCACTTTGACGACTGTAAAGCCATAATCCGTAATAAACTCACAAAAATTTT
>CAJKFZ010000304.1 GCA_905199285.1 uncultured Ruminococcus sp. | reverse complement strand
TGTAGAACTCGGCGTTACTTCATACACTATCTACAGTTATGAAGCGGAAAAAACTATTCCAAGAATCCCTAATCTAATACGCTTATCCAAAATTTTCAATACAAGCTGCGACTATATTCTCGGAATCTCCGATGTAAGAACCATAATGACCGGAGCACGATGCAATAATGATATTTTATTTCTTTCAGAATTCAAGCGACTTACTCCGATGGAACAAGTCATGGTCAAAACCTACATGAATACTCTTAAAAGCAAAATACCATACTGATCAGTTATTCATACCCATCTCGATAGCTCTGAAATTATTTGCAATAAGCTTAGCCTTAGAAGGCGGAACAACCTTTTCGATAGCCTTTTTCATGGTATCGAGCGAGAAGATTCCGGTTTCCTTGATAAGCTTGCCGAGAAGAATGATGTTCGAACCGCCCTGAAGCTCGTTCTCGTCAGCGAGCTGGGACGACGGGATATAGAAGCATTCGATATCGGTTCTTTCGCACTTTGATTCAATAAGAGTGCTGTCGATAAAAGCCTTGCCGCCGGGTTTTACAGCATTGATAAATTTATCGTAAGAGGGCTGATTCATAGCGATAAGGATATCCGGAGCAAGAACCAGCGGCGAACCGATAGGCTCGTCGGAGATACAAACGGAACAGTTAGCCGTACCGCCTCTCATTTCCGGACCGTACGAAGGAAGCCACGAAAGCTCCTTAGAGTCCATAAGACCGCAGTTAGCGAGGATTTTTCCGGCAAAGAGAACGCCCTGTCCTCCGAAACCTGCGAGAAGAATCTCAGTAGTCATTACTTTTCGCCTCCCTCTGTAGTAGTGTCCTTATAAACGCCAAGCGGATAATAAGGGATCATTTCATCCTGAAGTCTCTTGATAGCCTCAACGGGAGTAAGTCCCCAGTTGGTCGGGCAGGTTGAAAGAACTTCAACGATAGAGAAGCCTTTCTTTGCTTTCTGATTTTCAAAAGCCTTGCGGATAGCCTTTTTCGTTTCACGGATATGCGGAACGGTATCTACTGCAACACGGTGAGCATAAGCCGTACCTGTTAAAGTAGAGAGCATTTCGCAAACTCTTACAGGATAGCCTGCAAGCTCGGGATCACGGCCGTAAGGAGTGGTCTGAGTAACCTGACCGGGAATAGTAGTAGGAGCCATCTGACCGCCTGTCATACCGTAAATTGTATTGTTAATAAAGATAACAACGATGTTTTCGCCTCTTGTAGCGGAATGAACCGTTTCAGCCGTACCGATAGCGGCGAGATCGCCGTCGCCCTGATATGTAAAGACGAACTTATCGGGGTTCGTTCTTTTAACGCCTGTAGCAACAGCCGGAGCTCTTCCGTGTGGAGCTTCGATCATATCGCAGCCGAAATAATCATAAGCCATAACGGAGCATCCAACAGGACATACGCCGATAGTATCGCCCTCGATACCCATTTCATCGAGAACCTCGCAGATAAGTCTGTGAACGATACCGTGGGTACATCCGGGACAGTAATGAAGCGGAACATCAAGAAGTGATTTTGGTCTTTCAAATACAACAGCCATTACTTAGCACCTCCGACTTTTTTGATTTCTGCCAGAACCTCGGCAGGAGTAGGAATAACGCCGCCTGTTCTTCCGAAGAATTCAACAGGCTTCGAGCAGTTGATAGCAAGCTTGATATCGTCGATCATCTGTCCCATGGACATTTCAACGCTGAGAAGCTTCTTGGCGCTCTTTGCAGCCTCGTTGATCTCCTTGACAGGGAACGGCCAGAGCGTTTTCGGACGGAAAAGACCTGCCTTGATGCCCTGAGCTCTTGCCTCGTTCACAGCAGATTTAACGACTCTTGCCGTAGCTCCAAAAGCGCAGAGAAGGATATCGCAATCCTCAGTAAGGTAAAGTTCAGCGTCAGTTTCCTCAGCCTTGACGATCTCGTATCTTTCAAAACGGTTCAGAACGGAAGTCTGAAGCTCATCCGGCTGGAGATAGAGCGAATTGATAATATGATGCTCTCTCTTACCCTTATGACCGTCGGCAGCCCAACCGCTCTTATCGTGAGCATTAGGAGTTATCTCCGGGAACGAAACAGGCTCCATCATCTGACCGAGAAGACCGTCGGCGAGTATCATAGCCGGCATTCTGTACTTATCGGCAGTATCAAAAGCCTTAACGACCATATCGACCATTTCCTGAACGGAAGCCGGAGCAAAAACGAGAAGGTGGAAGTCACCGTGACCGAGAGCCTTGGTAGCCTGCCAGTAATCTGCCTGAGAAGGCTGAATTCCGCCCAGTCCCGGACCTCCTCTCTGAACATTGATAATAACTGCCGGAACATCCGAACCTGCAAGATAGGAAATGCCCTCGCTCTTCAGGGAAATTCCGGGAGAAGAAGATGAAGTCATAGCTCTCACGCCTGTAGAAGCAGCGCCGAGAACCATATTTATAGCGGCAATTTCAGATTCTGCCTGAAGAAAAACGCCGCCCGCCTTATGCATACGCTTAGCCATATAAGCGGCAAGCTCTGTCTGCGGAGTGATCGGGTAGCCGAAGAAGCATTTACAACCTGCACGGATAGCAGCTTCTGCAAGAGCCTCGTTACCCTTCATAAGATTTCTTTCCAAAGCTAAACAGCTCCTTTCAAATATATGTAATTATTTCTCAACGATAATAGCGCAGTCCGGACACATCATGCCGCACATTGCACAGCCTATGCAGGCGTCCTGATCGGTACAGACAGCGTAAAAATATCCTTTTTTATTACGTTTTTCTTTCTGAAGAGAAACGATTTTTTTCGGACAGGCAGTCGCACAAAGACCGCATCCCTTACAGCGTTCGGTAATAACCGTCATTTTAGCCATTATGTAACACTTCCTTTCATCCAGTTTCTTGTGTATATAAGAGAGATCATATTCTCCTTATTCTCTATCAAAGCATTATATGTCATTTGGGCATCGCCCTAATTATTCAAAATCTCCGCATGGAGATTTTGAATAATTAATAACGGGTTTCCAAAGGGGATGTCCTCCCCTTTGGCAGGGGGCAAGGGATGCCT
>CAJKFZ010000303.1 GCA_905199285.1 uncultured Ruminococcus sp. | reverse complement strand
GGAATACTGTCTTCAATTATCTGATTTACAATATCCCAACTAAAGCTTGTATACGTTCCCTGCGGTATAGCATAGGGAATTCCATGGCTTGCAGCAAGCTCCGGAGTATACTTACTATATGGATAAATTCTCATATTCGAGAAATTACCGTCATCATAATGAATGATATTAGGAACACAGCCTACATTTTCAAGGCTAAGCTCATTTGTTTCGCCGTCGATAACTATATCAAACATCGGCATTTCACCGATAAGGTTGAAGTTATCAGTCTGAGCGCAAACAAAATTTCCCATTGAATAATAAACGAAGCCCTTTGTTCCGTCGTCACGCTCGATCCATTCCATAGTTTCGGCAGTATGAGTATGACATCCGAGAACAACATCTGCTCCCCAGTTTACCATTTTATTTGCGAGTTCGATTCTGTCATCCGAAACAATATTAGTATCTTCAACACCCCAATGAGCAGAAACGATAACTGCGTCAGCGATTTGAGAAGCTTCTTTTATCTGTCTTTCGATAACATCCTCTTCATAGTTCATAACAACTCTCAGGGGCGAATCGTATGGGAAATCGAAACCGTTGATATGCTCGGCATAGGCAAGAAAAGCAATTTTCACTCCGTTTACTTCACGAACACGGATATTGTTTGCATCTTCTTCATTCAGATATGCGCCAAGAACCGTTAAATCGTTTTCTTCTGCCTTTTGGTTCCAGAAATTGATGGACTCTTCCAGAGCTGAAGCGCCGAAATCAAGAAGATGATTATTAGCCATTGTAAAAACGTCAAAACCGAGGTCAATCACAGAGTCTGCAACCTCCGGCGGCGAATTGAACAAAAGCGCTCCGCCGTTTGCTCCACGCACCTCATTGCTTTCAGAAATGATAGTTTCCTGATTAAGAATAGCCACATCGGCTGATTCCACCAGATAACGGACATTTTCATAAATGGGAGCAAAATTATAAGCTTCTCCATTTTCCGCATAGGCTTCTGCATTCTTATAAACCGAATAATGAATAAGATTGTCACCTGCGGCAAGTACATGAACAACCTTGTCTTCCTGAATCTGTTCCGTAGAAACCTCAGTAGTTCCATTGGATGAAGATGTTCCTTCTCCCACAGGATATACTGCAGTATCATTCTGCTTTACAGAGTCATCCGAACCGACGATAGTATTGCCTGCACAGCTAACGCTTGATGCAACAAGAGCGGCAGCAACAATCAGTGACGCAAATACACGTCCTTTTCTTAATTTCATTTTTTCTCTCCTGTTATGCTTAATGCTTTTATAAACGAGAACATTTTTACAGCAGCATTAAGCATATGTGTGATTTTTGTTATTTAACATAAAACCCCACGTCCCACTACAATATATTATATCATAGAATTCAGACTAATGCAATTACAAATTATAACCGTTTCATTAATAAAAGCCTGAAAAAACATGATACTTTAATTGTTATTATCTCTGAAACAACGTATTTCAGCCATATTATGGGGGGTTATGTATATGATTTTCTCATTTTTGTTAATCCATACGAATTTTCAAGGATTTTTTTGTTCAATTTGCTGCAAACAAATAATCTCCTAATTTCAGCATAAATTTCGGGAGTGTTGAAGCCGGATAAATTCCTCTGCGAGCCGAACTGCTTCATCATATGAAGAAAGCTGATAGCAGCGCCCCCTGAACTTTGCAGAACCGTAATAGCCGTTCATATACCATGCAACGTGTTTTCTCGCCTCGTGCATAGCAAGCTCCTCATTTTTTTCACTGAGACTCAGGATAAGCCGGATATGTTCAAGCATGACCTGCATTTTCTCTTCAAGAAGCGGAGGAGAATACTCCTCTCCATTGAAATAAGCCTCGATCTCACGGAAAACAAAGGGATTTCCATAACTTCCCCTGCCGATCATAACAAGATCGCAGCCTGTTTTTTCGTACATATCAAGGCACGACCTCAGATCGTTTACATCGCCGTTGCCTATAACAGGAATACTCACAGCTTCTTTAACGTCCTTAATGACTGAAATATCGGCTTCACCGCTGTAATACTGCTCCCGTGTACGTCCGTGAACAGCTATGGCGGACGCTCCGGAATTTTCAAGAGCTTTTGCAAACATAACCGCATTTACGCTTTCGCTATTCCAGCCGCTTCTTATTTTAACTGTAACCGGAACTTCTCTGGCAGCCTTCACAGCGGCGGCAGTAATTTCTGCGGCAAGATCAACATCCTTCATAAGAGCTGAACCTGCGAAAGTATTGACCACCTTCGGCACAGGACATCCCATATTGATATCAATAATATCCGGCTCATATCTGAGAACGATATCAACAGCCTTAGCCATAAATTCCGGTTCGCTTCCGAAAAGCTGGATAGCCATCGGTCTTTCTTCGGGAGTTATGGTGCAAAGCTCAGCCGTTTTACGATCGCTGTAGCAGATTCCCTTCGCTGAAACCATTTCGCTTACAACATAAGCTGCTCCGAATTTCTTGCACATCATCCTGTAAGCTCTGTCAGCCACTCCGGCCATCGGTGCAAGAGCTGCGTTTTTTTTCAGTTCTACTTTACCGATTTTAATAGTATCCGCAATCATTTTTCTGCTCCGGAATCTTTATTTTTAAAAACGAAAACTTTGCTTAAAATATAATTTGCAATAAAAATCAAAACCTGACTGAGGAATGTGATAATAGTTTTGTTCATACCGATAAAATCGCAGCAAACGAGGAAAATAACTTCCTCCATGGCCAGTGTGGCAAGTCTTGCTCCATAGAACGAAACAAAAACCTTTCGGAATTCCTGGGGAGAATGAGTTTCATTTTTAAAAACATACTTTTTATTGGTGAAGAAAGCGAATGTAACGGCGCAGATCCATGAAAAAACAACTCCGGCGGTACTTTCCCACTTTGGCTCGCCGGGAACTAATACAAAGAGCAAAAGCTTCGTAACAATAGAAATGACCGTTGTCAGACCTCCGAAAACGAGGTAAAGCCATTTTTCTTCATATTTGTAATATATATTCTGAATCGGCTTCGGAAGAATCGATACGCAGGCTTTTATAAATT
>CAJKFZ010000302.1 GCA_905199285.1 uncultured Ruminococcus sp. | reverse complement strand
AATACTTTTTTGGTTAAAATGACTAAGAATTAACTTTTAAGCAATGTGAGAGTTTTGAATGGATTTTATCGACAAATAATAGGTTGTATTAACAGAATTATCAGGAGGTTAAAATGATTACAATTTTATGGTCGATAATTATTCCTGCTTTTATATTTATTATCTCGGCTGTAACCGGCAGCAGTCTTATAAAGAAAAATCAGGAAAAATCATTTCAGAAGCAGAAGTCAAAGTTACGGAAAAGGCTGATAAATCGGCTTTTGACAGTAATGTTTGCCGAAATTGCATTATTTATTGTTTTGGGAGTTATTTCCGAATTTTTTATGTTCAGCGGAGAGGATTACATTCCTCCGGCCATAATGTTTATTTCAGGAATACTGCCTTTTTCAGCCGTTATAATTAAGGAGTTCTTCCCTGATCGAAAGCTTTCCGGATTTTTGAAAAAAACAGTAATCTGGGCAGCTTTGATCATGATCACAGAAGTCGTTGTATTTAACGGAAAAAGCTTTGATAAATACAATGTGGATGAAACTATTTCTTTAGAAAGCATGACTGTAAGTGGAGAAGCAGCAGTTTCAGGAGACGATATTATAGTATCCGGTATTGCTGAAATTTTCCTCAACGATGTTCCTGAAAATACAAATAATCTTATTCTCGATATGAAACAGGAAGAGGGGGCTGGAACGTTACCGTTTGCAGTATTTCTGGGAATGAAAGACGAAAATATGTCTGTTAATTACGAAAACGTTCAGCAGAAATACACCGCTGCCGATAAACATAAGCTGAATCTTTATTATAATCCATACGGTAAGGTTGATTCATTAAGATTAAGCTTCGGTGAGATTTCAAAACCTGTAACGATAAATTCGATAAGAGCAGTAAGTTCAGTTCCGTTTGATTTTTCGTCCGTCAGATTTCTTGTTCTGCTTGGAATTGCCGCATTGATAATTGCAGTTAAGGATTACCGCCTTTACAAAGTTACTTTTCAGAATAAAAAAGTTTCGCATATTCTGATCACAGAAGCAATGGCGCTTTTATGTACATTTTCGGCGTTTCTGTTTATCAGTCCCGATGAAAAGGGTGTGGAGTATAATAAAGAGTCTTTTAATAGCTACGATAGCTTTGCAATGACGTTTGACGCTTTTCAGAAGAAACAGGTTTATCTTGATATAGAAGCTGACCCGGCGCTTGCTGAACTGGATAACGTTTACAACCGTTCCGAGCGTGATGCTTCAGGAATTCAATACAGTTGGGATATGGCTTACTATAACGGACGCTATTACTGCTATTTCGGAACAGCTCCGGTTTTAACTTTTTATTATCCGTATTATAAGCTGAAAGGATTGCTCCCGACTATAAATATGGCGGCGGCATTTTTCGGAGTTCTTGCCGTTTATTTCATGTGCAAAACACTTCTTGCAGCAGTTCGGCTTATTGCTCCGAGAGCAAATCTGCTTTTACTGCTGGCATCAATGCCTGCGTCTCTGTGCTGCTGCGGAATACTTTATTCGATGAATAATTCAAGCACTTATTTTCTGCCTATTTTATCAGGACTGTGTTATCTTTTCCTTAGTTTATGGATGGGACTCAGAGCGTACAGTGTTAAAAATAAAAAACTCCGGCTTGTAATGCTTTTTATCGGAGGAGCTGCACTTGCTCTGTGCGTTGCATCACGTCCGGGAATGGCGCTTGGTTCAGCAGTTCTGATACCGTTTTTCATTGGGATCCTTATGGACAAAACTCAGAAGATTTCGTATCGTGCCGCTCAGGCCTGCAGTTTTCTTGCCCCTCTTCTGGCAGGCGGCATTGCTTTGATGTGGTATAATAATGCCCGCTTTGGTTCTCCGTTTGATTTTGGTGCAACATATCAGCTTACTGTAAGCGATATTCATGCAAATAAGCTTAGTCTATCTGAATTTGCTCCGATGCTGTATCATTACTTCCTGCAAGTTCCGAGATCGAGAAGCAGTTTTCCGTTTTTTGAACAGCAGATGTGTTACCTTTACAGCTATGGAAAATATGTATATACGGCTGGAATAACGGGAGTTTTTGCATATCCTATGCTCCTTTTCGGAACAGCGATGATGCCTGTATCCTTCGTCAGAAAGGGAAAACGTTTTGCCTATCGCACTACAAAAATGCAGAGAAATTCGTTTATAGCAGTGTGCTTTATAGTCGCATTGATAATAGCGTGGATGGATTTTTGTCTCGGCGGGGCTATCAATCATTATGTTTTTGATATCATGCCTCTTATGATACTTGGTTCGGTAATGTGCATTCTCAGGAGTATTGGAAAACCTGAAAAGAATATGCACAGGTATATTACGGCTCTTGTAGTCATGATGTTAACTTTTATAATGGTATGGCTTCTTGAGATTGAAATAAGAACTGGTAATCTTACAAGACATTGTCCGAATCTTTATGAAGTTGTAGAAGATCTGCTTATTTTCTGGCAGTAAATTAAAATGCCTTCTCTTAAATAAGAAATAATTAGAACCGAATAGTAAAAAGCCGATGTTTACAGAAAGCTGTAGGCATCGGCTGTGTTTTTATATCTTATTATCAATTGCGGAACGCTCTTCTTTCACTGCTGTGATGATATTTTGTGAAGATATTTCAAAGGGTGAATATTATCTTTACTGATTTGACAGGAGCAGTAACGCATATTCAATGGTGAAATGGATTCAGGTTTTAAATTGACTTTTGGGGATTAAAGACAAATTTTAATTAACAGTAAAAAGCGACTGGACATTTCCACAAGACTCTGCTAAAAGCATCATCCCTGATATATCATATTTGGAGGAAAAGAATATGTGTACTGCCATAACTTACAAAACAAAAAGATCACTATTTCGGACGTAATCTTGTGAACAGCATAACAAGATTCTATTGACCAGTGCAGCGAGATTCCTGAATTTGAGGGATACTTTGATAAATTGCGGCATGAGACAAAATTTTAAAAATATATGTCTGATACTTATAAGAGGAGAGATTGAAGATATATTTAATGAATAACAAAAAAAACAATATGACTTTATTTCAATCTATTGATGAAGCCCAAAAAAGTATTAAAATTTGGGAA
>CAJKFZ010000301.1 GCA_905199285.1 uncultured Ruminococcus sp. | reverse complement strand
TTATATATTAAAAGTTATTATTTTTAAAATTTGCACGTTTTACTTATAGCTGAGGATTTTAAAATAATTATATCATAATTTGTGAAAAAATACAATAGAGATTTTAAGTTTTTTCATAAAATTTTGCAGTGATTCATGTATATATACTCGCTGCTATTGCAAAATATCCAGTAATTCCGACATAAAATCCGTCTGTCTTCGTCATCCTCCTCACCATATGATAGTATGCTTTCGTCGTCTTCCTTGACATACGAATTTTCTGTTCGGCATTCTTTGAACATTTTGCAATAGCGGCGAGTATAAATGATTTTTAACATATCATGTTGACATTCTTTTTTTTGTATGATATAATAAATCTGACAGTTCGTTTGCACCATCCTGTCGTAAAACAAAACCAGGGCAGTTGAAATAATCTTATATCATAATAATGAGAATTCAGCGGCTTTCTTTAAATAAGGAGAGCCGCTTTTCCGGAGGTTTTTATGTATTATCTGAAAACGTCTGCGTCTTTTGACAGCGCACATTTTCTCAGCGGATACAACGGAAAATGTGCTAATCTTCATGGTCATCACTGGAAGATAGAAGCAACTCTTACAAAGGATTCATTACAGCCACAGGGAGACTGCAGGGGAATGCTTATTGATTTCACTGATGTCAAAAAAGCAGTACGCCGTATCGCAGATTCTCTCGATCATGCAACTATTTATGAAGACGGTACCTTGAAAGCGGCTACAATCGCTGCCTTTCAGGAAGAGGGATTCCGCTTGATAGCTATGCCGTTCAGGCCAACCGCTGAATGCTTTGCAAAATATATTTATGAATTACTGAATAAAGAAGGTTTTCCTGTGCATCGTATTGCCGTATACGAAACACCTGAAAACTGCGCAGTTTATGAGGGATAACTTTATGGAACAAAAAAAAACATATCATGTAGCGGAATGGTTTGTAAGCATTAACGGAGAGGGGACAAGAGCAGGCGAGTTATCTGTATTTATCAGGCTATGCGGATGCAATCTCCGATGCAGCTACTGTGATACTTTCTGGGCAAATGAGATAGATGTACCTTATACAGAAATGACAGCGGAAGAGATTCGAAGCCTGATTTCAGAAACAGGAATCCGAAATGTAACACTCACAGGCGGTGAACCGTTGATACATCCGTATGCAGAGGAACTTTTGGAGTGTCTTCTGCAAGATGATAAATTCAGTGTGGAGATAGAAACGAACGGCAGCGTTCCTATTGCAGATTTTATGAGCATACGTGACCGTGTAATTTTCACATTGGATTATAAGCTTCCAGGAAGCGGTATGGAAAACAATATGCGGCTTGATGACAATATAAAATTTCTTAAAAAACAGGATTGCATAAAATTTGTATCAGGTTCAGAGGAAGATCTGGAGCGTGCCGTGGAATTGATCAGAAAATATAATTTATGCAGCATATGTCATGTGTATTTCAGTCCGGTATACGGACAGATCAATCCCGAGTATATAGTGGAATTCATGAAAAAGAAAAAACTGAATAGTGTACGGTTACAGTTACAGCTTCATAAATATATCTGGAAGCCGGATAAACGGGGAGTATAAAGGAGCGTATAAAAATGGCAGTCGATCAGAAAAAAATTGCATATCATATCCGTGGTATTCTGGAGGCATTAGGAGAAGATCCTGACCGTGAGGGTCTGCTGGAAACGCCGGATCGTGTTGCAAGAATGTATGCAGAGGTATTCGAGGGTATTTCGTACAGTAATCATGAGATAGCGCAGATGTTCGGAAAAACCTTTGAAGAAAGCTCTGCAAAGGGAAAAAGTTCTGCGGTAACAGTGCGTGATATCAGCGTGTACAGCTATTGCGAACATCATATAGCTCTTATGTATGATATGCACGTAAATGTTTCTTATCTTCCGAAAGGCAGAGTTATCGGGCTGAGTAAAATCGCACGTATATGCGATATGGCAGCAAAACGTCTGCAATTGCAGGAGCGTCTGGGACAGGATATTGCTGATATTATGAAAGAGGCAACGGGTTCGGAAGATGTAGGCGTTGTAATAACTGCTTCACATAGCTGTATGACAGCTCGTGGTATACGCAATCTTCCGGCTAAGACTACTACTGCTACATTCTGCGGAGAATATGAGAACGATCCGTTTTTGCAGAGTCTGGTTATGGATTCAACTAAAGGAGCGTGTTTGTAATGGAGGCAATGGTATTATTCAGCGGCGGAGTTGACAGCACTACCTGTCTTGCGCAGGCTGTAAAAAAGCACGGCGCATCTGAGGTGATCGCACTATCGGTTTATTACGGTCAGCGGCATCAGAAAGAAATAGAATGCGCCGAGAAAATCGTTAAGTATTACGGAGTAAAATGGCAGAAGCTTGACCTTTCAAGTATATTTACAGATTCAAACTGCTCCTTACTGCAAGGCTCTACAGAAGAGATACCAAAAGAGAGTTATGCAAATCAGCTTAGTAAAACAGACGGTGCTCCGGTTTCAACTTATGTTCCGTTTCGGAACGGTCTGTTTCTGGCTTCGGCAGCAAGTATTGCTATTACACATGGATGCAGTGTGATTTATTACGGTCCTCATGCGGATGACGCTGCCGGAAATGCATATCCCGATTGCAGTACTGTATTCAATCGGGCAATGTCTGAGGCGATTTACGAAGGAAGCGGACATGAAGTATGCGTTGAAGCTCCCTTTATCAATTGCACTAAAAAGGATATTGTAAAAACAGGTCTGGAACTTGGCGTGCCTTATGAGATGACATGGAGCTGCTATGAGGGCGGTGAACATCCATGTGGCGTATGCGGTACATGCCGTGACCGTGCGGAGGCGTTCCGTGCAAACGGAGTAATTGATCCGATAGAAAAGGAGTAACGAAATGACTGGAAGAAAAAAAGAAGAAACTGTCGGAATCACACTGCTTGGAAATCAGCAGACAAAATATGCTGACAACTATGCGCCGGAGGTTCTGGAGACCTTTGAGAATAAACATATCGGACGTGATTATTTTGTAAAATTCAATTGTCCCGAATTTACCAGTCTCTGTCCTATTACAGGTCAGCCGGATTTTGCTACAATTTATATTTCATATGTACCCAACGTAAAAATGGTTGAAAGCAAATCTCTGAAGCTGTATC
>CAJKFZ010000300.1 GCA_905199285.1 uncultured Ruminococcus sp. | reverse complement strand
TTCTGATATTACAAACAATAGGAAAACTCCATATATCTGAGCACTGTTTGATGAAAAAATACATATTAAAGAAAAGAGAAGCGCCCAGACTGCAAATCCTGAACATTTAAAAAGAAATGTAATCATAATATATTGCAGTACATTAATATTGTACGAGCATTCCATAAATCCGTTTACTGATTGTATCGGTCTGCTTAAATCACCGAAGCCATAAAAAATGCCATTAATAATACACAGTTCTCCTAAAAACAGGAATTCTAGTATAATTGCAGTAAGAACCATAAGAATAAGCTTACTTATACACAGCTTTGAACGTCCACCCGGATATGAATAAAGCAAATTTATTATTCCTGATTCTTTCTCTTTTGTAAATACAAAGATCGCTGCTGAAAAAAGTACAAACAATATGAGTATATCAGATATATCATTTACAAGTACATTTTCAATTCCTTTAGAAACATCAAATGGCAAATCTGTTGTTTTGATTTTTTCATAAGCACTTTTTGTTTTCAAAGCATTTTTATATGAAAAACTGTTTGTGTTCGCAAATATCGAGAACTTTGTTATATTATCACACTGCTCATCAATAGAATTAATATAGTCGTTATAACCTTTCAAATTATCAAGCTGTTCCAGTGAAGAATAAAGTACATTTCCATCATATTTACTTGTCCCTTCAAAAAGCAAGTTTAATTGAGTATTTATATACTCAACGCTTTCAGTGTATGGCATATCGGCAATATCTTCTGCAAGCAGACCGTAATCGCTGGGCTTGGCATCAGTTTTTTGTATATGATTTATTTCCAAAAATCCGGCTATAAACAGACATGCAGCGGCTATAAACAGAAAAGTTCGATAACTAAACAGCTTTTTTAGTTCATATCCTATTATCCTCATTTACTCACCGCCATAATAATGCATATATAGATTTTCAAGATTTTTTTCATTTGCCGGCAACTCAGAAACAAGCTGTTGAATTGTACCACTCTTAATTATCTTACCTGATTTTAATAAGAGAATTTCCTTTGCAATATTTTCAATATCCGATATAATGTGAGTAGAAATAATTATTACCATTTCTTTCGACATTTCACTGACCAGCCTTTTAATGATAACTCTCTGCTTTGGATCAAGACCTGCTGTCGGTTCGTCCATTATCAGAAGCTTAGGAGCGCCAAGCATTGCTGAGGCTATCAGTACACGTTGTTTCATTCCACCGGAAAAACCTCCGATTTTCTTATCAGCACTATCTTCAAGTTCGACACGTTTTAGAATCTCATGTATTTCTTCAATTGACTTTTTTTTATCAAGATCTTTAAGAGCTGCAACATAATCAAGAAAATCAAAAGCTGTCATATTGTCATAAAGATTTTGCTGCTGCGGCATAAATCCAAGCTTACTTCTGAATTTATCTTTCAGAATTTTAGTTTCTTCACCGTTCCAAAGGATTTTTCCGCCGTCCTTATCCGGTCTGAGATTTCCTGTTATCAGATTCATTAGAGTGGTTTTTCCCGCGCCGTTGGAACCCAACAAACCGTAAATTCCGTCCGTAAAGGTAAAGCTAAAGTCACAAAGAGCCTGCTTTTTTCCATAGTGCTTGTTAATATTTGTAATTTCAAGCTTATTCATTATACTACCTCGTTATCAGAAATCACTTTTCGGAAGTTTTTCAAATACAGTTTTTCCCTTATCGTCCGTTCCCTCAAAAATATATGAATCCTTATATTCTGCAATTACCTGTCCATAATCATAAGACGAAACTTTTGTTTCCTCTCCTGTTTTTATATCAAAGCATCTCGCATCGTCATGCCATACTTTATCATCAAAAATAGTCATTGCATTCCATGATAATATATCAGGACCATTAAATATTTCTCCTGTTTTGACATTCTGCAATGTAATCGTTTTATTCTGTTCATCTGAATAATATGAATGATAATCATTCATCGAACACATTGAAAAATAACTGTCAAGCAATTCAATTTTATGACTATCCAAATCAAAGGTATATGTTTCTCCACTCCAAATAGGAGTTTCTCCGTTTTCCATCATTTCAGGAGTAAGCTCTTGTTTAACATAATTCACACCAATGTATAGCTTATTATCAATCTTCCCCATCAAATACATTGAAAGTGAATTTAGAGCAGCAGGATGTTCAGACTTTAAAGACTCATAATCGAATATAGTGCCATAATCGGTTACTTTTCCGCTATCAAGATTAATACTGAAAAGGTTTCCTCCGCCACCCGTATTTGTACCTCCTACATTACCTGCATCATCATATATTGGATTTCCCGTATTTGTTGTAAAATAATATTCAGAGCCAATGAGATAACACCCACTGCTAACATTAGCATTAAAATTGTTTATTTTCGCAACATCAGAAAACACTCGGTCAGCAAAACTGTATTTTTTTAATTTGCAGCTGAGTTCAAGTTCAACTTTTTCATTATTTTCTGTAAACTCTTTACTGTTCACAAAATAATAAACATTGTTATTATATATTATCGGAAGCTGGTCTTCCACTGCAAGGTTGCTAATAATACAATCTGAGGACTTGTGAGAGCAGTTTGGAATATTACAAAGTATTGCTGTATCCATAGACTCACAGTCCAATATATAAGGAATACTGTTTTCACTGTAGATTATATTATCATCCATACGAACATAGTAATAGTTATTGAATGCTTCTGCACTATTATTATGATTTTGCTTGTCCTTTGATGCACATGAAACGGATGATATTAATAACATCAATGCTGAAACTGATATGGCTATTTTTTTAATCATATTATCATGTCCTTTACAATATAATTGATCGTGTAAATTCCTTACAATCAGTAGGGATTTACACTCACTTGTTACTTAAACTATAATGAAAGAATAATTGAACTGATGAGCATATACCTGGGATGAAACACCCATCAAAAGAAGTCATCTATGCTTTCATTCTCTTTTATTTTATATGATTTTTTACAATAATATAAAATAGCATCAGCTTGTATTGGGATCATAAATTAAATTATATCCCAATACAAGCTTAAATTTATTATCCTGCGTAAGCAATCATACAGTTAAGCCACTTTGATGAACCCGATATTGTTACATAATGAGAAGTCGAAGCATTGCTAAATGACTTTCCC
>CAJKFZ010000299.1 GCA_905199285.1 uncultured Ruminococcus sp. | reverse complement strand
AAACAGCCTTATAAAACCGGCACTTTTCCATACAGATAAAAAGAAAATAAGGGCGAATTAGAGCAATATCTTGTTCAGAATACAATGCCGGTAATAATATCCGAGGAAATATTTGAAATAGTGCAGAAATTAATTACAAAACAAAAAGAAAACAGCAAATTTTCCGAAAAAACATATCCTTTAAGCGGCAAAATAAAGTGCGGAAAATGCGGCTGTTCATTCAAAAGAAAAATGATCAATAATAAAGTATGCTGGACTTGTTCAAAGCATAATTTAAATGCATCAGACTGCGAAATAAAGCCAATTTCTCAAGAAATGATTTACAGCATATTCATTATACTTCACAACAAGCTATGGCACAATTACAAACAAATACTACTCCCCTTACAGACTGCATTACATGGACTAAAAATACGCCGATTTAACGGTAATTCCAATGTAATGGAGATTCATAAGGAGGTTGCAAAATTAAAGGAGCAGACTCATGTTCTTGCTCGCCTGAAAACAAAGGGATTTCTTGATAATGCAAAATACCTTGAACAAACAACGGAGCTTACGGCAAAGATCAGTAAGCTGCAATGCGAACTGAAAAAAATTACACGTTCCGATGACGAAGATGAAATACTTGAACAGCTTGAAATTCTGATAGATTATTTTAAAAAGCAAACTAAACCAATAAGTGAATTTGACGAATCTGCGTTTGAATTTCTGATAGAAAAGATTGTAGTTATAAATCAGAAAGAATTGGAATTTCACGTTATCGGCGGTCTGAAATTTCAAGAGAAAATATGCTGAACATATTGAAATCCTCAAAAAAACATGGTATAATATATAAAAAGGAAGGTCGGTGATACCGATGGCAAGGGACGTAGTTTCAGCAAAGCTTGACATTATTTTCAAGAAGATTTTACGGAAAACGTGGATATGCTTCAGGAATTTTTAGCAGATATTCTTGACATACCGTATGATGATATTCAGGACATTATTGTTGCAAAGCAGGAGTTGACTCCGGAAACGATTGACGGAAAATTCAGCCGTCTGGACTTAAATCTGAAGATGGCGGATAAACTGATAAACGTTGAGATTCAGCTTAAGGGTGATAACGATTACCGTGACAGAACGCTGTTTTACTGGGCTAATTGTACACATCTGAGCTTAAGAGCGGCGAGACTTACGGTCAGCTGAAAAAGACGATCTGTATAAATATCATCAATTTTAATATGTTCGACATGAACGATTACCACACGGAAATCGTAACTTCAATCAAGGATACCGGAGAGGTTTTTTCGAATAAATTCAGCATTCACTTTTTCGAGCTTAAAAAGGTGAGCAAAAAAGTGAATCCCAATAACCGCAGAGAATTGCGGATGCAGTTTCTCAATGCGGATTCTGAGGAGGAATTTGAGATGTTAAAACAGACAAATGTTCCAATAATGAACAAGGCTGTAAAAGTAATTTACGATCTGAGCGAGGATACTCGAATTCGTGAATTGGCAAGAATACGTGAAAAAGCTCTTCATGACGAGGCTTCCGCTTTGGCTAACGCTAAAGATGAGGGCAAGGCAGAAGGAATTACAATTGGTAGAACAGAAGGCAGAGCTGAAGCAGATGCTAATATCATAAAAAAGATGAAAGCATATGGTATGACAGAAGAACAAATAAAGGCTGTACACTCAAAAGGTTAATTAAGAATTGATAAATAAATTATATGCGCTTTGTGCCCAAAACACAAGGCGCATTTTTGTTGCCTTTATTAATCATTAAAACTAAGCTATAATTATTACTATGTCCGCTCAGGATGCCATGAATGGACAAATCCAAGAAAAGGAAATGGTAATAATGAAATAGAAATCAGCGTACAAAAAGCAGAAGATCATTAAGCGATATCTCAACGGTGAAAAAGTTGAACAGATAACAAAATCGGCGAAAGTATCCAAAATTGCAATTTACTCGTGGATAAGGCAATACAATGAAAAACGCAATAATATTGCCGATGAATTAAATGCACTGAAAAAGCAGCTGGAGCACCAACAGCAGATGATAGAGACACTTAAATCTGTTGATTGCACAGTCAGCTCGCCGCTTAAAGAGAAGCTGCCACCTATGCAAAAGCCGTATGGGAAATACAATAACCATCTGCTGTGTGAGACTATGGAAGTGGACCGAGGAACCTTCCTTAACCACATCAAACGTAGCAAAGGCAAGGATAACTGGTATAATCAGCGACGTGAGGAATTGAAAGTTCATATACAGAAACTATTTGAAGAGAACAATCAGATATATGGCTCAAAGAAGATAACGGCACTGCTGCGAAAGCAGTATGTTAATGTTAGCGAAGAAATGGTCAGGGAGCTTATGAACGAATTAGGCTGGAAGAGTGTACGAACCACTTCAAAGAAGGAGTATGTCAAAGAGAAACGGAAGAGAAACATAATTAATCAGCAATTCAATGCCGATGTACCGAATAAAGTGTGGGTAAGCGATGTTACCGTTTTCAATTACGGCGACTATTATTACTGCATATGTGCGATAATTGATCTGTTTTCTCGCAAAGTTGTCGCATACGGTATCAGTAAGCATAACAGTACTCAGCTTGTGAAGTCAACTATGAAAAGAGCGATTACAGTAAGAAAACCGTCACCCGGTCTGATTCTTCACACGGATAACGGCAGTAATTTCTGTTCAAGGACGTTTGAAAAATATCTGGAGGAGAATGAGTTGGTTCATTCGTTTTCACGTTCAGGCACTCCTCACGATAATGCAGTTGCTGAGTCCTTCTTTTCTTCGTTAAAGCAGGAGGAACTGTACAGAAGGAAAATAAACAGTGAGGCTGAGCTTTACAGGATAATTGAGAAATATATCAACTTCTATAATTCCGAACGCCTTCATTCAGCCGATCACTATAAATCGCCTGATGAATATGGAGAAGAATACCATAAAATGAAAATAGTGCAGAACGCTTCAATCTTTATTTTCCAAATTCAGATTTTTAGTCGTATCATAGCCAAAATTTCCAAATAAATATAAAAGCTGCAATCGCCGGTATATCAGCAACAACAGCTTACAAATGAAAAACCTTTCTGAACGTGCGGGTTCAGAAAGGTTTAGTCATATCAAAAAAACGGCGTTCACCGGATAAAAAAATGCGCTCACA
>CAJKFZ010000298.1 GCA_905199285.1 uncultured Ruminococcus sp. | reverse complement strand
TACCATATATATACGCTTGTTCCATATCACAAGCTCCTTTCTGTCATTTTTTATAATCTTAACACAGAACTTGCAATATGTCAAGGATTTTAGAATGAGATTGCTTCTTTTATTGCTCTACAACCGAGATGCTGACAAATTGTTGTATAAAGATAATCCCCTTCTTCTTTTTTATATAAGACGTCAGGCATATCATCGAAGAAAACATCCTTGCCACACTCTCCGTTCAAAACTCTAAAGCCAAGAGGTTCAAAAGTTTTAAGACTAAGATATAAATTGCAAGTTGCTGTGTCACAATCAAAGGTATTTCCAAGGTGGTTTTTTATTTCAGGCAAAATAAACCGTCGTGACACATCGTCTGATACTTCGTAACGTGCTATACCATCATAGGCACTAAGTAAAGAATTTTCATCCAATACAGAGCCTAATATTGTCATAATTTGCATTTTAATTCCTCCTGTTAATTTCCTTTAACTAACTACTTAACCAACACGCCCAACTGAATCATAATACAAACATTGACCTGATCCATTACCGTATTATCAACAATGCCTATGCGATGGCGAAGCGCAGACCTGTCAATAGTCTGAATCTGTTCAGTCAGGAGCGTTGATTCACATTTCAGCCCATATCCTGTGATTTTAAGATGTACCGGAAGTTCATTCTTACAGCGTGAGGTGAGTGGAATCACCTGCAATGTCGGAGCATATGTATTGCCGCCGATCATTCTGTACTACGACTACCGTACGAATACCGCCTTGAACCGAGCTGCCTTTATTGAGAGGAAGTTTAGCCATATAAATACTTCCTCTGATTATCAATTCTGTTTTCATTATATCCCTTCTCCCTTAATTCAGAAAATTCGTTCGTGTTAATGTAATACCATTATAGAACAAACTTTTTGTTTTGTCAAGTGGTAAATTATGCAAAAATCAAATTTTTGTTCTCCTATGTAAATATTGATTTAAGTGTTATTGCAGGAAGCTTATTCTTTGCTCCTAATCGCTTGTTATATATAAACCAAATTTCTGTCGCAAGAGCAGCTTGTTTTGTAGAACATCTTCGAGATTCAGCATTCCTTATAATTTCTTTCGGAGAAACCTTGCTGAGATTGCGAACGAATATATTATCATCCATTTCCTTTTTAAATACGTCAATGAACATTGTCATTCCACTTAAAATTTTGCCATCATAAGCATTCAAGTCATCTCCCCATGCCCTTTTAATCAGTGTTAATGCTTTGTGAGTTCCATTTTTGCCAAGCTTGTCCCACATCTTTTCATATTGTCTTATAGCTACAATTGTGTTCTTGCCCTTAGTTCCGCTTGTCCTTATTCTAAGACCATGAGATTTAGCAACATTCTCCATTTGCTGCGCTTTATCTTCATATACCAATCTTCCTTTGAACATATCAAGAGATGTAAGCCTATGCGATCCGTCATACTGTTTTACAAAATATTCAGCTTCCTGCTGTAATGTGAGTCCTTTAATAATAGCTGTTACCACCACATTCTCTCCAAAACGTCTCCGCAAAGCTTTAAGAGTATGCTGACCATCAACAACATAATATTTCCCATTTCGTTCACTGAGTACAATGGGTTTTACTTTGTTTCGATCGAAATTTCTTATTATATTAGTTACAACTTTTTCACTGATTGGTCTTTGAAAAGGACTTGCCAAACAAACCTTTGCAGGAACTGATACGATCTGATTACCTGTGTACTGTCCGTTAAATGCCTGTAAATTATTGTTTTTCATAATAAAATTCCTCCTATAAGTTAATACTTGTTTTCAATGACATTTATCATGTCCATTAATTTTTTAATCGTTTCAACATATATTGATTTACTTTCAGCGTCTACAACATCAAAATTTCGTTCCTGTTCCATAAGCATAAATGTAGTAGCTACATTATCTACTGCTCCTTTAAACATTAACGATATTTGCAACGGAGACGCTGACGTATCCCTATCATAATCTCTGAGTTGATCGGCAGCTTCGTTTTGCTTAATATCCCCTCCTGACTGTTTATTGATTTTTTTAATTGGCAAAGCTGGTCTTTCCTTGACTAACTCGATCAATCTTTTAATCTTAATTCGTCCATGCAGAATATCATCCTTATCACTCAAGGTTAATTTGTCCAGAACTGGAATAATACTCTTTGTCGCTGAATATGGTGCAATATTAAGAACCTTGGAAAGAAAATCAGCCTGACTATATTCTGCCTTTTCAATAAGAGCGTCTATATTTTCTATAATATATACCATAATCTCAATTTCCGTATAAGATGATGCTCTTACTTTGTCCAAAATAGATTTGGCGACCTCTCTATTAGGTGCTTTGGTACGTTTCTTTTCCGCTGAAAAGACAGCGTATACCTCTCTTGCCCTCTGTTCTTTAGTGCGATCTCTCGCCCTGTTTGAAGATATCATTTCCATCACTATATCTGCCTCCTCATTATATTCTTTAATTTTACAACACACATTTTGAAATTGTGTATATCCTTCATTTAAAAGCTGTTTACATACCTCCCATCGCCGTCGTCCCGATATAATCTGGTTCTTATGGTTAATGATAAGAGTTGTCACTATCCCACTGTCAAGAATTTTTCGTTTCAGTTCATCATTACTCTTTTTATTCCCATAAATGGTTTCAATCAAAGGATGTGGTTCTAAATCAAATATATTTTTAAGAATCACCGCACTCACTTCCTTTAAGCATTTTTTGATCGGCTATATTTTGAAGCCATTCATTTATACATTGAATGCGCCCTTCAACTTTATTTTTACTTGTACTTCCTTGTCCGCAATTATCAAGATAATACGATTGATATACACCATTTCTAACAAAGTCTATCAAAAAATTTTCGTACTCTGACTCAGTAATATCATCTTCCAACTCTGCGTAAAGCACAGCGTTCATGACAAGAGCAGGGATGTTGATTTTTTTCAGGAACTTTTCATCTTCATCATCTCCACCAAAACATTCATCAAGTTTTTGAATAAGCTGTTTAAGATATTCAATATCCTTATCATTGTAGTTTCCCACATACCATTCAGCAAAACGCAATACTTCATTTGCGCCCATATTTTTATAATCAAAGCCTACAAGAAGCATCATACACTGTAAAATACAATTAAGTATCTCATCATGTTTCCTCTGAGCTTTTGAAAAATTAGCTCT
>CAJKFZ010000297.1 GCA_905199285.1 uncultured Ruminococcus sp. | reverse complement strand
AAACCGTCATATTTCAGTCGGAATGGAGGGCTTTTATGGCTAAAAGAGGAAGTAATATTTACAAACGTAAGGACGGACGATTCGAGGGACGTGTGCCTGTTGGCTATCAGGAGAATGGAAAAATCAAGTACAAATCTGTGTATGCAAGAACACTTTCGGAAGTCAAGGAAAAGATGTCGGAAGTGCATTCAATCAAACAAAATCAGCCTGTTTCCTCAATAAAACTTACAGTTTGTGAAGCTGCGGAGCAATGGCTTTCGGCGGCGAAACTTCGTGTAAAAGAGTCAAGCTATGCCAATTATGTAAATATTGTTATCAAGCATATTTTGCCTATTTTAGGCGGAGAATTGATGATGAATCTGACCACAAACAAACTTAACGATTTTATTAATTTCAAGCTGACAAGCGGCAGACTTAATGGTAAGGGAGGACTTTCCGCAAAGTCTGTTCGTGATATTATGACGATATACCGCAGTATTGAAAACTATGCTGCAAGAGAATTTGGCATTAAAGAAACGCATTTTACCATGCCTAAAACTGAGAAAAAGCAGACGGATATTTTAACTTCTGCTGAAAGAAAAAGACTTGAAAATTATTTGATTCACAATCAAAATAAAACAAATATTGCGGTTCTTCTCTGCCTTTTTACGGGTCTGCGTGTAGGCGAACTTTGCGGTTTAAAATGGGAAGATATCGACTTTGATAATGCTGTTTTATCAGTAAAAAGAACTGTTCAGCGTATCAGTAAAAATGGAAAATCTCAGGTAATTATCGGGACTCCAAAAAGCAAAAGTTCGGTACGCACTGTTCCGATTCCCACGTTTGTTTTGGATATCCTCAGAAACTATAGAAGCTGCGGTGATTTCTATATCATCACAGGGAAAGGTAAGCCAACTGAACCGAGAACAATGCAGAACAGATTTAAGGCGATTCTGAAATTATGCAGTATCAGAAATGTCAACTTTCATCTTCTAAGACACACTTATGCAACTGTTTGCATTGAAAAAGGTTTTGATCCCAAGACTCTCAGCGAACTGCTCGGTCATGCCGACGCTGCTATAACGTTGAACAGGTACTGTCACCCCTCCATGCAAATCAAGAAAGATTACGTCAGCCGTCTTTCTCTCACCGCTTAATTTTTTAGCCGTCAGAATATTGTAATCAATGTTTGGTATTAATGCGATTTTTCGGCGATATATCTCACTATTGTAATATATGGGCGGAATTGACGAAAATTTCACTCGTATATTTTCTATTATACCATAAAATGTTCAAGTTCATACAGTTGACTTTATGTTTAATTTTGTGATATAATTATGTGAAATGGGGTGTGGAATATGTTTAAAATTGCTGTTGTAGATGACGATGAATACGTTTGCTCTCGAATTGAAGAATATATTTTAAAGTTTAATGAGAATAGTCTGTTTAATTTTGATGTGTCTATTTACAATACCGGGGAAAGTCTTTATTCATGCTGTGAAAGCGGAGAAATATTTGATATAATATTTCTTGATATTGAGTTGTATAAGATGAATGGAATTGAAGTTGGTATGTTAATCAGAGATAAAATGAAAAATAATGCCACGCAAATCATTTACATATCCGGACAATCGGGATATGCTGAAAAATTATTTAAAGTAAGACCTTTAGATTTTTTAAGAAAACCAATATCATATGAAGATGTATCTGCTATGTTATCCCTGTATATCGAACTGTACGGAAAAGGATCACTCTACTATGAATTTTGTTCTGACAGAATAGAACATCGTATTCAGATTGAAAATATAATTTATTTTGCAAGCAGAGGAAAGAAAATTATAGTAAAGACACCATATGACAAATGGGAATTTTATGGAAAGCTGGATGATCTTCAGAATGAAAGCTTTTCATCAGGCTTTATTTCAATACATAAATCCTATTATGTTAATTTGCTGCACATCGTGGACTACCAATACAAAAAAATCAGATTAACGAATGGGGAAGAATTGAAAATAAGTCAAAACAAAGCAAAAGAAGTAAGACAAAGATTGCTTGAGATCAACACAAAATAGGAGCAGAAGATGGAACTTGAAGTAATATTTTATTTATTATCCAATGCGTTCAGAATTTACGCAGTTTCACGATTTGTAAAATCGTTTTTTAATGATGAAAATATGAAACCAAAGCTGTTATTATGTTCATTTGCTGCTTATTATATCATAAACAGTTTATGCTTTTTGGTTGTGCCAAATCCAATTGTGAACCTGATAACAAATATTGTACCGTTATTTTTAATAACAATGCTGTTTGAGTGTAAGATAATGATAAAAATAGTCATTTCGCTTTTGGTTTATGCAGTTAATATGTTTTCGGATGGAGTTGTGTTTGCAGTTTCAAAGTCATTGGATATTAATACGATTGTAATTTCAAGCGGTTTGATCACATCGCTGACAGTATTTGCTATAGAAATGATCTGGGAACATTATAAGCGCTTTAAATACATGGAAGTAGTTCGAACTTCATATTTGTTTGCATTGCTTCTTGTGCCGTTATGCTCCATTGTAATAGGAATATTAACAATTCAGCAGGCAAATTTCAGAACAGTTATTTTATCTGCATTGCTTTTGGTTATAAATGCTTTGGTTTTCTATCTTTTCGACAATCTTGTAAGGTTATATAATGACCGACATGAAAAAATGATGTTGGAACAGCAGAATAAGGCATACATAAATCAGATAAAATTGGTTTATGATTCTCAGAATGCTTTAAAATATTACAGACACGATATGAGAAATCATTTATTTAAAATGAGGGATATGGTGGAAAAAAGCGAATATAAACAGCTTGAAGAATACATCGGTCAGGCAGTATCATACATGAAAATTGATAAGAAAGTGATTGATTCCGGAAATTCTGAAATAGATTGTCTTTTAAATTACAAACTGCGTAATATTGAGGAAATGAATATAAAACTGGAAACGAAATTTGTACTGCCGCATGAATTGTTTATTAATGTTTTCGATATTAACATTGTTTTAGGAAATTTAATCGACAATGCTCTTGAGGCATTGAAGCAGTGTGATGAAAGAGAATTGATAGTTCGTCTGACTTACAGCAAGGGCGTGATGTTCATAACAATAAAAAATTCTTTTTCTGGCAATATAAAAATCGATAGTAACAATCGAAAATTATATAAAAAAAAAAAGGATT